>NZ_DAMAGB010000002.1:11045-286451 GCF_031995485.1 Janthinobacterium sp. | reverse complement strand
TTAATCCGCAGGTCCCTGGTTCGAGTCCAGGTCGGGGAGCCAGAACAAGCAGCAATGAAAAAAGCCCAGCCTTTACCGGTTGGGCTTTTTTTGTTTACGGGCTGGTCGAGGTGTGGATCGCGCACGTAATGGCAGCTGGGGCAGCTGAGCCATCCGGGTCCCCTGGCTGTGATATCGATCAACGCCATCAACTTTATTTGTACCAAACTATAAAATTCTTGTGGCATTGGATAGCGTGATGCGGAGGCGATATGGACCATACTCTGAAGCACTTGCCTTTGCGCCCCGACTATATGGAAACCAAGCAGCGACGTCGCGACGAGCGGTCCATCGAGCGTATTTACCAGCATTATTTACTCGAGCGACGGCTGGCGGCGCAGCTGTTCAACGCCCCCCGTTCGGAGCGCGCACACATCTACGGCAAAGTGTATTCGGAATTATTCACCTCTTTGCCCGACCACCCTCAAGTGACGGCTGATCGATCGACATCGACCATTGCGCTCGACTTGCACTACATAAATGTCGCGCTGGCACCGGGCACCAGATTTCTTGAGGTGGGCTGCGGCGACGCGGAAATGAGCTTTGCCGTTGCAGCAAAGGTATTGCATGCCTATGGACTGGACGTCACCCAAGAGCTTATACAATACGAACGTGCGCCTCAAAATTTTTCTTTTTTGCGCACGCAGTCCACCGATATCGCCCTGGCGGACGATTTTATCGACATCGCGTATTCAAATCAGCTGATAGAGCACCTGCATCCCGATGACGTGGCAGATCAAATGAAGGAAATTTTGCGCGTATTAAAGCCTGGCGGCGCATATAGCTGCAAGACGCCCAGCAAGATTACTGGCCCGCACGATGTATCCGAATATTTCGATTATCAGGCGACCGGCTTTCATTTATGCGAATATGACTATTATTCGTTACGACAGCTGTTCAGGCGATGCGGATTTCGGAAAATACATTTCTTTATCAATGCCCGGGGCTTGAAAATTCCTTTTCCCTATTGGCTGGCGCGTCCTATTGAAATCGCCATGATCACATTCCCCTGGCTGAGAAAAATAAAATATTTCCGGAGCTTGATGCCTTTGAATATTGTGGGAATAAAATAAACCGGAAAATACAGGCCATTTTTTTAATGGCAGCACTCTTTCATTGCATGCATTCGAGACATCCCCACGACAAGCTGCGTGCCGTGAGAACAGAGCGAGAGTTAAATCTGCGGTGCCAGCGGCTGCCTTGGCGTACCCCCACCTCCAATGCTGCTTGGACCATTATTCGTCACCACATGTAACGCTTTTGCCAGCCGTTGTATGTCGCGCATCCACGCTGTATTGCCTTGAACTTTCTGTTCCATTTCGAATCCATAGTCCGCCTTGAACTGAGCTGGTACCGAACCATCGGGACCTACTTCCGCATTCAGGAAGAAACCCGGTGCATAGGTATCGTCAACGATGTACGCACCGTAGTTTTGCAGCGTCCACGCCAGCTGTCTTGCTGGAACGGTTTCCAGACCCAAGGCGTTCAGATTGGTGGCTGGTGGAATTGCCAGCAATGATCCCATTTTCATCGATGGATGTGAGTTGGGGTTATTCACGCCATAATTCCCTACCGCATAGCTATCGGACGTCACTGCCGGCCAACGGAAGCAGTTCGATCGGGAGCTGCATTTATACAAGGACTCTTTGGCGTACACAGCCAGTTTGAGAACATGTCGCGGCCCGGTACTGCCAGGCCGAAGTTCGCCCACCCGAATCGAGCCGCCGATTGCCGAGAGCCCTGAGCCGCCATGCGCCCCCGTGATGCCTGGGCCGTAAAGGTCAACCGAGGCAAATTTGACCAACGCAGTGCCAGGCCCACCAGCCGTGCAGCGCGCAAGAGGTTGCGTTTGGACAATTGAACGGCCATCCGCGAGCAGAAAAGAAGAAGAGGAATTTGAGGTGCTATTCGGCACAATATAATTGCTCGGCATCGGCACCTGCAGCAACAGGCCACCGGTTGCCGCGCACCGATTCCTGCCGCTCCATGCCGCATTGCTGGCATTAATTTTCGTCAAGGGCGCAGTTGGTTTCAGCACGATGTGCTCGTCATCAATTCCAGGCATTTTTGCCCAAATGTTTTTCCCTGGATTTGTGGGTAAATTTGCTGGGAGATAGATGGCGCCACTGCCGATCGGCATATTCCATATACTCCCTGTCGAGAATGGTTGCTTCAGTGGATCTCGTCCTCCGCTTGCCCCTACGACACTGGCTAAAAACTTATCGGTGGTAGGGATGGGTTCGGTTGAGACATTTGCCGGATTGATGCTGCCAATATCGGAAGATGCCGAGGCGCCAGTCGCGTCAATTGCTGTGAGACTTGCATCATTTTCCATAATGGCTGACTCCGCTTCGGGAGCATAGTCTGCAGGATGGACCACGTCAGTTGCAACGATGCTGGCGGCTGTAATGTCTGGTAAGCCATTTGCCTGCGAAGATAATTCTGAAGGCGGTGATGTACCTCCCCCGCAAGCTGCCAAAAGTAAAAGTACGGGCGCGAATACGACCGTTGCCCTGAGTGTAGGTGACGTAGGATTGTTCACAAGGTTCCTTACTATAATAATTAAAATGAGTAAGGTTTGAGATAGATCAACAAATTTAGTTCCGCAAGAAAAGAAAATATTTTTCTTGGTTGTAATAATTGCCAACGAAATTTCCTATAAGCAGTTTTTCATTAGCTTATTTTTCTTTTCAGAAATTAATGATTAATTTGATAATCGATGGTGAGAGAATAATCAGACTGTTATTGAAGCGATACTGAATATGCGTTGCGGCATGTGCCGGCACCTGACGGTCTGTCAGGCGGCCTGGTCCATTGATTGATCCTGGCCAGACCTGGGGCATAAACCATCAGAACTGCCGAGGGAATAAAACGAATCGATTTGCCTGGGCAACGAGGATATTGACGGAACTCATAATGCCAGGCGCTTCGTGTGAAAACGACAAATCATCGTCCGAAAAAGAATTATGATCAGTTGGCACATCATGGCTTGAACTTGCCATTGAGATGTTTATTTTAAAAAATAACTGATTTTTTGACATGATTGTCGGGAAAGTGGAAGGGAAGATATGATCGCCATTGCAGAAGACATTCAAAATATCGCCGAAGATATTGCATGCGTGGAATTTTACGACCATGTGCCTGATTCTGTCGAACATGATCTGGAAAATATTTACCAATCCATATTTACCACCGTGGCAAGAATGAAAATCGATGGCGCGCTGGCCGGGGCAAGTACTTACATTGTGCGCCAGGGTGCAAAAGCCCGGACGGTCTTGCTGTTCCGGTGTGAGGGAAATCGGGTGACAGTCTACAATGAACAGATCAGCCTTGAAAATAATGAAATCAGGAAATTTTCAGATGCCATTTTCTCAAAATACAAGTCAGTGTCTGTCATTTCGTTTTACGCAATTAATACGGATATAAATAAATTTTCGCGTCCGGTACAGAAGCTGAACTGCCTCGAGGACATCGTGCTGCAGTTGCCCAGCACGGCCGAAGCTTACTTCAAGATTTTGAGCGAAAATACGCGTGCTTCGATTCGCAAAAGCCAGAAAAAGCTGCAACAGAATTTGCCAGCGATTCAATTTGAAACCTGCTGCAAAGATAACGTCAGCGAGCAGCAGATAAGAAGCATTATCGCGCTCAGCCATGCAAGAATGTCCGCTAAAAAAAGACGATTCCACTATAACGAAATCGCAATACAAAAACTGATAAAACTGATTCGAAAATATGGCACCGTGGTGATGGCAAAAAATATCTCTGATATCTGCGCAGGCGCCATTTGTTACCGGGTTGGCGAACACTATTTCATGCATGTCCTGGCGCACCATCCAAAATACAATGAATACGGCTTGGGGAAGCTTTGCTGTTTCCTTAGTATTTGCGATGCAATCGCCAATGGCGCGAAATCCTATCATTTTGGCTGGGGTAGAACAAATTACAAGTATGCGATGGGGGCGAAGAATATCGATCTGTATCGCATCGAAATATATCGTTCCAGCGCACGGCTGGCGGGAAATATTGGACATTTTCTGTGGGTGGTGATTCGGCATGAAATTCGCCGTTACAAGCTCTGGATCGAACGCCTCGATCAGGGAAATACCGGTCTGGACAAGCGTATCGTAAATGCAATAAAAATGCTGCGTAACGTGAAATCGTATTTCCGGCCTTGCAATAAGAATGGAGATGTCTAGTTCGACGGAAACTTGTTGTCGCTTTCGCGTCGTCATTACGTAGCCGCACAGACGGGCATGGAAAAGCGCCGCCAATACACCGGATTCGAGAGGCGGCTCTGCAGGATGGGCCGCCAGGTATGCCAATGGTCGATCAGTGGTTGCGTACAGGGTGGCTCTTCCTTGCCATCACTCCTCGTGCGGCTACTGCAGATGAGTTCGAGGCTCCCGATCCGGTACGATGTTTCGGCTGGCAGCGCAAACGATCGCGCCATGTCATTGAATGTAGGCAATATGACTGATCAGCACGCTACATGCAGCTGCTGGGCGGATAGCGTTCTTCTGGACCGCGCTTATGGCGGCCTGAACGAAAGCCACTCGCAGAATCAGTCGCCCATGGTGTGGCTCGGACAGGGCAGTGCTAATGGGCGTTTTCCTTGCTGAAAACAATTTTGAAGGTTTTGAAAATGATCACGATATCCAGCCAGAAGGACCAGTTACGCAGATAAAAAAGGTCATGCTCTACCCTTGCCGCCATTTTTTCTGTAGTTTCGGTTTCCCCTCGCAATCCGTGAACTTGTGCCCACCCGGTAATGCCGGGTTTGATTTTATGACGCAGCATGTATCCACCGATTAATTTGCGATAAAGCTCGTTATGGGCGACGGCATGGGGACGAGGGCCGACGATACTCATATTTCCTTTAAGAACGTTGAAAAGCTGAGGCAGTTCATCTAGCGAAGTTCTTCGAAGAAAATCGCCAATCGGGGTCAGTCGCGGATCATTACGGCGAGCTTGGGGAACATCAGGCCCGTCATCGTTGACAACCATCGACCTGTACTTGTACACAATGATTTCTTCACCGCCTAATCCGTAGCGGCGTTGTCGAAATATAATTGATCCAGATGAGGTCAGCCAGACCGCCAGGCCTGTAAAAATAAAAATCGGAGAAAGCAGGACTATTCCACATACACTGACGACGATATCGGTCATGCGTTTTCCCATACGCTTGAGCCCCACCAGGGGTGTCTCATGAACGGAAAGGAGCGCCATTTCTCCGACTTTCCTGTAACGGGTATATATGGGATCGAACTGGTATAGTTCTGGCAGGAAATATACGGATGCGGTAGTATCCTTGAGTTCCCTGATAATTCGCAATGTTCTCGTGTTTCCATAGATCGGAAATGCGATGAATATATATTGAATTTTGTTGGCTTTAACGTAGTCGACCATTTCTTCAATGACACCGAGCAGTGGAGGGGCCGCTTCATAAAATTTTTTCGAATAGTTTCGGTCGTCAAAAAATCCATGAATTTTGAATTCTGAATTTTTGTCCGAGTTGCATTTTTTCGAAAAATCCAGACTCATTTTCGAAAGTCCTACTATGACTGCTGAGTTGGAGACCTTTGGATTGGCTAAACGTTCAAAAATACCGATGAATGACTTTGGTGAGATTGATGAGAAGACAGGAATTGAAGAGGCTGTAAGGTTCATATGGCTCTCGTTATAGTCTCTGTGAAGAGTGATCCTGAGCTAGGGTTTGGAGTTTTCTGATCGAACCACCACCGGTGATATATTGAATATCGGCATGATTGAAAATTATTAATAAAATACGTGTTGGCAAGATATGAAGTATGAACTTTGTATTTGATTGTAAGAATAAATCCATTGAGATGAGTGATGCCGGTCAAGGTTCCATTAAAAGGCTTGGCATAAAATCGGAGCTACAGCCTGAAGAGACTATGTTCTCTGATTAACCAGAAATCATGTCGATACAGAAATAAGGAATCGACGCTCACCTTTTGTGGCATCAAACGAATATTGAATGTGATGGGGTCTTTCATGCTTAAGAAATCACACCTTGAAGTCGATGCATTGATTGAAACATTGCAAAGTGCTGCATTGAACGTGCTACGTGTAGTCGAGCTGAGCGAGCTGCGCCTGCCGATCAAAGGAACCGTGCCGCAACTTTATTTAACTATTTCGCAAGGCCGTAGGGCAGAAACCGATGTTCCAACAACGAACCATAACTAACTGGCGGCAATGTAATTGATGGATCGGGCGCACCGATCGCAAGCTACAACAGATGGCCGCCTCCAGCTCGGCGCACTGAGTATCGCCCCACTGCCCGCCTGTAACGCTTCACCCAGACAGGATGCGTGCAGCGATGCGCCGTCAGGACCGGCTCGCAACCCTGTATTCCCATGCAGTATCTCGGCACCTCCACGGCGCCTCTGCTTGCATGCATCCATCTCATCAATTACCAGCGGCCGCCAACAACGTCACGCACCAACGCACCGGCCATGGTCAGCGTTGGATCAAAGTGCCCGAGCGCCGTATGTGTCTCAAGAATCGCCGATATCAGCAGGTTTCAGATTCACGGCCTGCCGATAACCGCCGGTACCAATCCTTGCATGGGACTTGAGGCTGGCCAATGACTGGTTGGCGCTGCAGCCCTTCGCCGGCGCTCCTGGTGCTTGGCCTTGCTGGCTATCGACTATATTACCCGGCAATATCTTGCATTTATTGCCCGAGCGAGCCCGCATCAGCGCAAGAGCATGGATGAAAGACAGCGTGACACTGTATCTGGCCTGGATTGGCTTCATCTGGCCCACCCTGGTGCTGGCCGCGCGCCGGGCAGCTTGCTGCAAGCGGGCAATCAGTTCACGCCTGAGTCAGCAATCAAGGCAACCGGCGCCAATGTCTTGCGGATCGAAAACACTGTCTGACTTCATCGTGAACTTGCGCGCTGCAAGTCGTTGACGTGCGCTGCCCTACGCTCGTGCCAGGCACCTGCGATACAGTCAGCTACTACAGTTTGTTGTATTTCACGACACCATAAACCGGGTAGACGGGCAGGGCTTCGGCAACGGGTCGGAGGAGGTATGCACAGACGGGCATCACATCAAGGCATGCTGCCGAAAGATCGAGTAACTATAGATGCGAAGCCAGGCAACGTCTGGCAGGAGCAGGGAATCGAAGCGCCTCTAACGGCAAGCAGACTATATTGACCACATTGAGAAGAAGTCTCATCGCAACAAGCCACGTACAAGCGCTGCTGTTTTATAGAAAACTTTGGTCCATAGCGATATGGTCGACACCATAAAATTATCAAAAAAATACCTGATTATATTTCGGGGCGACCGGTAAAAGCGATAGCTGTACAGATTGAAAGGAATGGCGCCGAATTTAGCCTTATGAGCATCATTACCTCCCATCAACCAGCACTCTTTACCAGATTGCTCTATGCAGTAAATGAAGGTTTCATAATTCAGATAATTTCCAAGTGCGTAGCGATCGTAGCAAGGATCATGACTGATTATATGCATCGTGTGTCGCTTGCCAACCGCATACCAAATATTTCCGCCGCATATTTTGTCATCGATGGTGGCAACGCACAGCATTCCATACAGTCTCAGAACCCTCATGATTCGTTCAATATCAGCCTCCTTCAGGTAACTGCTTTTTCCTTTGGTGGCCATTCGTTGCGCAGTCAGTGCAATAATCGCTCGTGTATCTTTTTCCGAGATTTCCAATCCGGAATAAAAACGGATAGTGAAAGACGGAAAGTCGGCATGGAGTTTGCGACTGGAGCTGCGTATACTGTTACGAAAGGAAGAGCTGAGCCGTTCGTCAAAATCGGCACGACTGGCAGGTAAAGCCACAATATTTTCGTGTATCGCCTCCCATTTATTAAACAGACGCCATGTATTGTTGATCTCGACATCTATTGCATGAAAACTGACAACTTTCACCCGTAAAAACAAAGATAATATGGTATCAACGAAATAACGAATTCGGCATTCCGGTATGGTAATCTGCTGATTCAGAACAGAAGCCGTAGCGCCGCGGATTCGAAAAATAAAAATATCAGCGATATTTCCTTTGTATTTAGAAATGAATGTATATGCATCACCATCAAATCCATAGACACGCATGCGTGCTACAGTACAGTAGACGTTTTCGTACAGACGTTCGACCTCCTGTTCGATAAACTGCGGCACTGGCGGAGGAAAGAGCTGAAAGGTGCAAAGATCAGGATCGACAAATTGCGAAATATTTTCACTGAAAGGTATCCGCAAGTGAAATTTTTCTGAATGCAGTGTCTTCATGATTTATCCCTGTGTAACGTCAATAAAAATATAAACTCCAGGCGAAAGATAAAGCATAAAAACAAGCAAGAATGCAAAGGTGCCGGAACCTGCTAGCAGACCCGACGCTGCATAACCCCCATAATTATTGCTGAAGAAATACCTATGACACCGCCCAACGTCAGGCATCCTATAAAGAGCCGCCATGGTGCGTCGCTGCGTTCTGTCGGCTCAACTGGAGGATCGACGACTCGAACCTCAGCCGAATATTTTTCTGCAGCAAAGCTGAGCTCTTTTGAAGAACGCAACAGTGCTGTATAAAGGTCTGCATTAATCTTCGCATCCCGAGCCAGATTTTGTAATTCTTCCTCCATTGCAGGTATTCTGGCCACCTCACGTTCTGCCGTATTTAGCTCGGCTTCAATTGCGCGCAGCTGCTCATTAACCGCAATTAACAAGGGGTGAGATGGTCCCAGGCTTGAGCCAAGTTCTACGCGCTTGCGCAGAATATCAGAGTGCTTCTCCCTCAATTGAATGACACGATTTGCTGTTGCTGCTCCCACGTCGCCAACATTCGCCACCTCGTATTTGCGCCTGGCATCATTATATTTTCGATCTGCAAGCTCCATGCGAAGCTTGAAATCAGGCAAGCCCAAGTTGGCTACCACCATCGAACGCACAATGCTGCCAGTGCGCCCGCGTCCGGAAATTTCCAGATAATGTGCGCTCAAGGATTTGAGGAAGGAATATGTTGCTGCCGGAGAAGATCCTTTGAATGCGACACGTATCATGTTCGACGCTTTGGCAGACTCGGAAACAGTGAGCGATGCCTGCAAATCCTCAATAACCGAAATTTCGGGACGACGTAGCAGAATAAAGGATTGACCTTCTTGACCAAAAACACTACCCACATGCAAGTTTATGTTGCCGAGTTTGGAATGAAATTTTCTCGCGATGCCTATGTGCCCCACAAACGATTCCCGTGTGGCATAACTATGAAGCGTATAATATCCACCTCTCTGCAACGAAATTTCGAATTTTTTATCCAGCAGGGAATTCGGAACGTCAAAAGCCTTGACGTCGATGTATTCGTTGCCCCAGCAATATTTCTCAAACATCGGAAATATGATTGTGCGACTTACATCGGATTTCGCTGCAAAAAACCGGCCTATTATCGGGAAATAATTTGGCCGCGCATTGATGTATAACGCCAGATCATTCGCTGCCGCACCAATTACTGCCCGTGATTTAATTATCTCGGTTTCAGAAGCCACATTGATATTGTTCTCCTGGCCATTGCGTTCTTCTCCGAAACTGCCAATTTTCCGGGAAAATGCAGGTCCGACCTGCAATAACATTGTTGCCTCATAGGTCGGTGTCTTCAGCAGCGCGGCGGCCATGCCTGCCAAAGCACAAGTCAAAATTGAGATGAGCACGATCAGGTAGTGAGCGCGTAACATCGCCACGTAATCTAGTGTATTTAATCGATGCGAAACATCTACACCCTTGACCAGCGTAGTTTTCGAGGGGTTGGTTCGGTTGTTGAACAGTTTATATTTGTATGTCTGCGCCATAAGATTATTCTCAACAATGCTGCAGCGGAAAATTATATTTATAGCATTAAAAATACCAGCTAAAATTGATGCAAGTCATAGGGTCAACTGAAACCACTAAAAAAACAAATGTGTAATCAGGATCTTCCAGGTCAAGCTGGACGGATCAAAACCTCAAAAATCATGTGGTTTTCAACAGTTTTTTAAAATCAAATACATGGAAAATCACCGCGCAAATTGACAGGGTTAATATGTACAACGTGGCTTTCGAGATCAAAACAAGAATTGTGCTTTTGTCGTATACAGGGCTTGTTGTGGTTGAAATATAGAAACAAATTGCCGTTGCAGAAAATACCCAGGCAATGATCGGAACGGGGAGCAGCTTGAAAATTGTAGTTTCAAGCGCTACGGCAATAGCTCTCATGGACCAGGTCTCGCTTACAACCAGCGTAACCACACTACCTATCGCGGCACCGACAGGACCAAGCCAGAGGCAAAATGTGATACTCAAGAGCGCCGACAATGTGAGGCATAACGCATTATTTTTAACCGCAAATGATCCTTTGTTGATTGATGGAAGGGCATAACTTACGCTAACCGAGCTGATACCGATCCCGACAAGGTATGCATGCATGACTGGAAGCGCATCGAGATACTGCACGGTATATACCAATGCGATCAGTTCCCTTGAGATCAAGAAAAATCCCCCGACTGCCGGAATGAGAATTGTCACCGTATATGAAATTCCGCCCGAAATCAGTTCCCGTGACGCATGAAAGTCATGTTGAGTAAACGATGCGCTCAAACGTGGCGCAGTTGAATTGTATAGCGGTTGTCTGATCAACGATGCAATCGGATTGAGAACTGCACCGATCGAAAATACGGCCAGCGCGGATGCGCCAGTTGTAAACGCAACCGCCCATTGATCTATTTGGGCGCGAAACAGGAATAAGGAATTGCTGATCGCAAATGGCAGGGAATACCGGAATTGACGCAGTCCGCGATCGAAACAAAATGACAATTTTGGTTTCGCCTCACGCGTAAAAATGTACAGTGCCATGACGATTACTCGTGCACAAGCATCTATTAGCAGCGCATACACAATCGAGAGCAGTGTGCCAATAAAAAGTGCAGCAAAGCATAATAATCCTGTACGTAATAGCGACAGTATGACATCAAAATTTGCCTGCCAAAAAATCCGTCCCTCAGCAACAGGCATTGTAGTATTCAGCGATACCAGTATCCAGGCAGCCAAAAATACAGGAACCATGCCGTTTGAATCGATCGACAGTTGCTTTACCGGGCCTGATATCAGAGGATTAATGGGACTCACGATAAGCGCAGCTGCTATCCCGGCTACACCAAGATACAAGGCAACATTGCTGATGCAGGTTGTTCGCTCTTCGGCAGAAACGCGGGGCAAAAAATAGAAAAGCGATTGAGGCATGAAAGCGGGAACAAATGCAAGCAGGGTTGCTGCCATTAGCCATATCAGTCGATATTCCGAAAAAATTTCAGTGCTAAGGTGTCTGACCAGCACTATCGGCACGCATAACTGCATTGTAAATTCCAGCATGGATGCGGCGGTGAGGATAATTGAACTCCGCGCTATGCTTCTAATAATCGTCATTGTTGACCCCATCAGAAGCAAGGACTGATTGCAGGAGCCTGGAATAACTGTTTACCATACTTGATAAAGTATACATATTTAATACGCGTTCCCGTGCCTGTTTCCCCATGTTAATTCTAAGATGCGGGTCGGCCAGACTGGCTACATGTTCCGAAAGTTTCAGCAAGTCGCCTGCCTTGTAAAGGAATCCGGTACTGCCGTGTTCAACTTGCTCATTTGCGCCCCCAATATCTGACATGATCATCGGCTTGCATAGCAGCATGGCCTCCAATGCCGATATCGAAAAAGTTTCGACATAATGAGAGGTAATCGCTATAACGTCGCATGCAGAAACCGCCAGCCGTACATCGTCCAGCAATCCGGTGATTCTTATTTCTGAACCCAGGCCCAGCTCGCATATTATTCTTTCAAGTTCCTCTCGTTCGGGACCGTCTCCTATGAATAGCGCCCGTACTGAAAGGCCATCAGCGCGCGCTTTTGCTATGGCCCGCACAAGATCGACGTGATATTTTTCCGGACGCATGAATGCGCAAATTCCAATAATATAGTCAGTTGCAGACATTCCGTACGATCCGCGAAAATTGGAAAGCTGCGTGGCCGTAAAATCATTAACAAAAAATTTAGCATCGGCTCCGTTGTATATGATTTCTGTTTTTCTGGCAGTCAACAGGCGCCTATTCCAAAATCTTTTTTGGTTCTTGCAGACGAAAATGAGCGCATCGCTGGCCCAGCAGATCGGATAATAAGCGATCATCTTCAAACGATCTTTCCACGTACCAAATTTAGTGGAGTGAAAGGCTTCAATAATCTTTGGCGCGCGGCGTGAATAAAGTCTGGTACACCATGCATAAAACAAAGGATACATGTTTGTACAAAAAACTATATCGATCTTCATCTTCTCGGTGTAAGAAGCAAGCCGTCTGATTGCCCCAAGATCGATTGCACGGCCGGCATGCAAGCAAAATGCACGGTTTTCAATTGCATCTAAATTTATTTTTTTTAGCAGATCGGTTTCATTGCGAAGATACACTACGGAGATTTCAAATACGTTCTTGCTCAACCCATTGATGAGGTTGACTGCTTGGACTTCAGCCCCCCCGATGCCACAGGATTGCATTAGAAAAAGCAGTCTGATTTTTTGTTTCATATCGCTCATCGCAGCAGTTCCTCGAATTGATCGATATATAAAGCTGCTACAGCCTGCTCTGAGTAATGGTCCTCCATATATGAAAGACATTTTTTGCCATAGTCGTCTCGCAAGAAATTGTCAGAAATCATTGAGCGCACTGCCACGCGCATTGAATCAATGCTAGCCACTACCTGTCCTAACAAAAACCTTTCAATAATTGCGTCCGGGTCGAAGAAAGCGATCACAGGTGTGCCACGTATCCAGGACTGCAAATATGAGTTAGGAAAGCCTTCACTTTCCGATGTGTTCACAAAAATGCGAGCGGAAGAATAGTACGAGTCCATTGAATGGTAGGGGACGTGTCCACAGAACTCCAAATTCGGTATTAACAGTGCCTTTTTTTGAATTGCATCAAACAGCGCCTCGTGGCCGGGCTGGGGCCCGCCAACCATTTGAAAGCGAAGATCAGGCAGGGATCTGGCAAGTTCCAGAAAAATATCCGGGCGCTTGAACGGGCGTATATTATTGACCCATAGGACATCCACCGTGCGCGGTGGCATTGCAAGCGGTCGTTCGACCAGCATTCCGGCGATCTTACCGATACGGTGATAGTTCCGGTTCAGTCGTATCTGCTGCTTGGCAGTCTGTACCAAAATTGCATTTGCGTGACGCACCCCAAACTCGTAAAGCAGCTTGTCGCGCCGATACTTCACCAGAAGAAATTCAGGCTCGCAATCATGATCATGAGCGACCCGAAAGACCAATTTCCGATTATGCCGTTTGCAAAAAATCGCTGCCAGGCCGAGATGCATCCCGGCGCAGCTGACATAATAGACGTCCGCATCGGCGGCCGACATTGCCGACCAGATCTTGACCCAGCGCGGGTAGACGAACCTCAATACCGGTAACCCGGCGCTGGGGCGAAATGTTTTAAACACGGTCACGCCGTGATAATTGGTAATCGAATTTTGCCCGTAGTCCAATACAATCATGCTAGCGCTATGGCCCCTGCTCACCAGCGCCTTTGCCAAAAGCGCCTGCTGGACTTGCTCTCCGCCAACCCCAAGATGTCCAAATTCTTGCGCGAGTGCCGGCAAATTATCGAGTCCCAGAAAACATATCTTCATGCCGGCTCCCGCTGGATTATTGGCCACGACCATCTGGTCGCAAACTTCGCATGGATACCCCAGGCCGCAGCAAAGGCTAGCCATACAAACGCCTGGCTTCGCGCCGGAAAAAAGCTGTCGTCGGTTGTTCCCTGTACCAGAAGAATCAGCAAGCATCCTTGTCCACCTCGCAGTACAGCAGATATGGGCGTACCAACGGCCATCGCTGCTGCGATGGAAAAGAGGCGCCAGGCATACAGCCCAAATAACAGGATGATCACGGAACCTGCCAGGCCGACATCCAGCAAAGCCTCCAGATAGGCGCTATGTGGATGACCGACGGGGAGGATGCGTTCACTTCGCGCCGCTTCCGATCGCAGGATATAGCTGGCCCCCCCACCAAAAATGATGTTGTCGACAATTTCTGGTAACAGTGGTTCCCAGATATTCGCCACTCGTCCGGAACTTAGCGATTCTGGCGTGGTGTGAGGATCAAGTTCTTCCGAGCGTCCAAATGTAGACGGGAAAAGCAGGAAAATTGCAGTGGCGCTGGCAACGAGTATCAACGCCAGCAAGGTTTTGTGCCGAACTGTTAACGCAAAGCATATTGCTGTGAGTGCACCCAAGTAGGCGCCACGGGAAAATGTGAGCGTGATCGACACCAGCAGGGCAAACGCTATTGAAAAAAGGATGGCGCGTCTCAGGATTTCTCCGGCAGAGCATGCCATTAGCAGTACCATCAGAAATATCGTGTTAAGCATCAGCCCGAGTTCATTGGCGTGCATGCCAATACCGGAAAGATATCGTCTGGATTCTTGAGAGGCAAGATTTTGAATTTCAGATCCTGATTGTATGGCGTAGGTACAGATTGCCATGGAGATTATGATACCTGCAGCCACCATGCCGTAAGCTACCACGTCGGCTTTGCTCGAATTTGCAACGAACAAAGCCACCAGCCAAACCACCCACAGGGTTATAAAAGGTTTAAGCACATAAATCTGCAGGAACTCAGTTTGAGATTTGCTGGAAATGACATTCAACTCCAGGTAATAGTCGGGAACCATCGAAGCATGCATTGCTCCGCGAATTCCTGCTATGGCAATCAAGATGGAGAAGGCAAACAGAGAGGGAGAAATCTTTGGAAAAACGGGTTTCTCATCCTGTGACAGAAATTTTACGACTGAAGTAAAGCTGACGATGACTATAATGAGATTCAGGGAGTTCAGGCCGCTAATACCTGAAATTTTTCGCGGTAACAGATAGGTGGAAGATAAGGGCAAAATTAATGCGAGCGAAGTCACTCCGGCGGTGTATGATTTTAGTATTGCCACCACAGCGACGATTGCAATGATGGCCGCGATGGCATTCAGATCTCCAAATGTCACATCGATAAAGATATATATGCCGCTAGCGGCGAGACAGATCATCATGGACCATATCCATGGTCGCGAGAAAAAAGATGAAAAAATAGTAGTCATAAATTATAAAAAAACATCATGCTTTGAATCTGCTGGTCAGCTGATCAACGACAGTCATATTGCCTGTCGTTGATATATGATGAACTCCGACCAGTCCAGTATGCGGGATAGGACCGAATTCCTTGCACTCTGCTTCAACATATTCAAACTCGTTAAGCAAGACTATTTCGCTGACAATGAGTCGTTGGCCATACTGGTCATAACCCTGTACTTGTGCCCCTCGGAATATCCTTCCGTCCTGGATTATCAATCCGCCATTTCTTCCTCCACGGGAATCCACGATGACCGGATTCATGGCGTGTGCGTTCCAGCTACCGTGCACAGGCTTGTCCGAATAAAAGATATGAAGCGCGGAGCAGTAATCATGTGTGCCTGATGTATCGATATTGGTAAACATCCACCATTTCCCGTCAAATTCGAAAATCATGGTGTCAGCGGCAGCAATGCCGCTCATTTCAGTTGAGTGGACGTTCCACTTCAATGGAAACATCTGGCTGCGATAAATTGTTATTTCATTGGATTCAGAAGCTTCCGGGCACATGTATATATTTCCCTCATAGCGAAATATATAAGGAAACGACAGGTGGAAAGGTTTTTCGAGGCAGCTGCCAATCTTCATGGCTTTTTCATCCTTGATGGACAGAACAGAAATATGCCCTTTTTTTGTTTTGTAATCATATTCTTCGACAAAGCAATAGAGTTGGTCACTGTGTTCGAAAAGAAATGGATCAGCCCAGAATTTCCCTGGCGGTGGCTCTATCCTGAAAATATCGCGTTCGTTGGCATGCACCCATGGTCCGATTGTCAGGGCAAGCGACCACTTTTGTTTTATATTGAAAGCACATCGCAGGAATTTTCTTCCCACCCGATATGATGACTTGAAAATATATGCCAGCAAAGCCAGCGTACCAGGGGGGCTTGCACATGCGAAATCGAAACCTCGTTCTTTCCGCCTCGGTAAAAATTTCACGTTACGCACGATTTTTAAAATTAGCAAAACCAGCTGTGCATTAGCCTGGCGAACCAAACTCTGATAGTTCTCGGAAAATAGCAGCTTTGTCGCAAACGAGCCATGTAGTAACAATGTGCCGGAATCGATGCCGTGCTGATAATGGCGGATCTGAAATTCGGTTTTATTCTTACGATAATAGCTGGTCCAGAATCCAGGGCGGGGTGCGACTTCAAGCGTAGCCGGACTGTAAATTAATTCCAATAGGCCGAATTTTGCTGCGTTGCTGATACCGGCAGGCGGTTGCGGGCTGTCAATTTGTACCAGGATGTCCGGATTGATATGGGCGATTGCTTTCATGTCTGACCAATCTACATATTCTTTCCCATCCATTTCTTTCTTATAAACCTGAACAAATTTTCGGGTCCGATAAATGGAACTTATGGTGTCTTCCCATCGTGGATTTTTTTGCTTGCCCCTGTAGTTGAGCAAGAAAATCTCGGTCCGGACTACGCCGTCAGTGACAGCATCGTTTATCAAGCGCAGCAGCGATCGAAAACGGGCTATTATCCCTTTTCGGTGGTGGCGTGATGCCTGGGTATCGTGTAATTCAAAAAAATATATCTTGCTGATACCTGCGGCGGAAATTTGATTGACGAGGTCGGCCACAGGTCCATTAGCGGCTTGGCCGCGTGTCAGTATCGCTATCTTGAAATGAAGGTTTTGCATATTTATCGTATGCCATGGCAGAAATAAAAAACGTTAAATCTCTCGCGCGGCTAGTTTCGATAATTATTGTTTTAATGAAAATCAAGCTGGCTGTATCGCATTTTGTGCCGAGATGAATATTTTTTAACTTGCGTCGATGCTTTTTTATGAGATAGGACGGGGGACGCGGTATCTCTGGGAAAGTAAGCGAACGGTATCCTGAATATTCTTTCTGTTTGATGCTCCGAATACAATTCCTTCGATGTCGCCGAGGCCAGCGAGATATTCAACTGCTTCATGCGGATTGATTGACCCTGAAGCAAAAATAGACATGGCAACGGGTCTGAAAGTGGATTTTTCGATAAGCTCTTCATATTTTTCTTTTCCTCCGCTCATTCGGAAGCCGATTTTATTGATATTCGAGCATATGATGGGGTTGCTGATGCCGGCCGTATTCAGTGCATCTAATAAACGCGGCAGGTTCATGGTAATAAAACCTGCTTCTGCATCATATTTCGTCTTGACGTGATCTTGAAATACCCTGAATGCCTCGTGATAGTGCAGACCCAGTAAAAGATCAGTCAATATATTCTGCAGAAATATGACTGGCGTCGATACCCCGGCAAACATCTTCATTTCCGCGTCAATCAGCATCTTTATCAGTGTTTCAATATCCGAACGGGCAACTGCAATGCCGCCCAGGATCGCGGAGTTCAAGACGTTGCCACGCGGCGTGAAATGCTTGAGTGCGCCGATCATTCCATATTGTGTTACAGCATCGGCATATTTGTGCGCATACGGCATGCATGGGTAGAATACAAAACTGCTGTAGTGCTGTGGATTGTTTCTGACATGTCTGCAGATGGCCGCCAGGCGGCTATGGGTCGTGCACATGAAGGCCTTGATTCCTTCATCATATGCGGCATCAAGCACACTGATAATGGCGGCATCGGTCTGGAATCGAATTGACTGTTGGCGCGCAAGTTCTTCCGACATATGGTTAATTCCGAAAAATTGATTATCACCAAGAATTATTCGTTCCATAATATTTCCCTTTGGATTTTCATTGGTCTGCATGAGCCATGCTGATTTCCAATTTTTCCTATTTTGAAGATTTTGGCGTGCGCTCGGCATGCATCGCTTGCTTGACTGACTCTATCCAGCTACCAGCCTTGTTTTTCAGCGCACCATCATTGTTTTTCAAATTGCGGTTACTGCCGAGTTTGGCATCATGATGCATCATTTCCGCAATCACATCGGTGTTGTGGGCTGTATAAAACGTACTTTTCGAATTGGGAATTTTATTTTCTATGCATGCAATAAAATGCTCGATCTGCATTGAATATTCCTCTCCCCTCAAATAAAAACCGACTGGCTTGTTCAAGGACAGGTTATTCAGTGATGTCCATCCGGCTTCGTAAGTGGCATCCGGTATCGATACTTTATGGTTCAGATAAATGTGAACTTCTTGCCTGTCAGCTATAATCTTTCCATTTATTCCCCATAATGCGATGCGCGTCGACATTTTACGGAAGCTTTTATCGCTCCAGTTCGCGGCAATAGAAGCTGTGCGCCCATCAGAGTATGAAAAATTCGAGTACACCTCGTCCTCCACATTGCGCGAATAGATGGGATTGAGTACAGTGCCTGCAACGGAACTCGGTGAGCCCATGAATAAATGCAGCAAATCGATACCGTGACAGGCATAATCGTATAAACATCCTCCACCTGCTCGTGCAACCGAACGCCAGGATGTTCCGTTTGGCTCCAGTATCACGGCCCCATATACTTCTACGCGTGCATGGTATATGGAACCAATCAATCCCTCGAGTGCAAGTTGGTAGGCTTTTTCAAATGATGATATGAAACGACAGTGGTAACCGACCTGGTTGACCAGGTTCTTTTTTTTTGCAAGTTCTGACAGTTCTGCGCCTTTTTTAACATCGATACAAAAAGGTTTTTCACAGAAGATGTGGATGTTCCTGTGCAGGGCGTATTCCACCAGGCTTGCATGTGTGCTTGTCGGCGTGGCAATAACGATGGCATCCGGCGCGCATTCATTGATCAGGCGTTCCGGTTCTGTATAGGATTTTATCGAAGTTACTTTTTCAAGCATGTTTGAGAGGTATGCCGAATTATCACAGATGCCTGTAACGGCTACCTGCGGCTGTGCGTTAAGTATGGATAAATGAGAGATTCCCATTTTTCCCAAGCCAATTATTCCCACCTTGGTCATATCGTGCCTTGTCATCTAAATTTATTTATTTGAGAGAGAATTATTTCGTATGCTGCTTTTCCTTTGGCAAGCAGTGCGGTTTGCACTGGCCTGTTCCTGCCTTTATCGTACATAGCCATGACTTCGTCGGCCGTTATATCAGGACAATATGTCAGCGCGTCTTGCGATATCAAATAACGGTCGACGTCGAGCAAATCACCCTGATACACGCTGATTGTTTGAATTCCCAGCACTGCCATTTCACGTGTCATGGTTCCTCCAGCGCCGATAAAGACATCACATTTCGTTGCAATACCTTCGATCCTGGTAGCGCTGCCATTGATCTTGATATTATTTCCCTGCAGCGCGGTGTAATGTAGCAGCTGAGTAGTGTCGCGTGGGAAAACCGTGACGTCAGCGCTTTTGGCAAGCGCTGAAATCAGCGGATCGAGAATGTCGGATTGTCCTTTGTAGTATTGTGCTGTTCTGGGTTCCGGTCTTATATACACGGCAGGACGTTTTGCTGGCGGACGTTTTTTGATCTTCGAAATTATATCTGTTGCTATTGGCCATAGATATATTCCTTCCTTGATTCCCGGATATTTTATTATTTTTCTTTTTTTTGCGAATTGCGCGGCAAGTTTTTGGTCGGTCATAAATTCGGGAACCATAATTTTTGTTGCGCAAGCAAAGGAAGGAATATTTCCAATGGCGTGTTCGTTGTCATTCAAATAGATTGAAGGAAAGCCCCGCAGGCGTGCGACTGGAGCCGAATGAAAGGAGCTTTGTGAAATGGCCAGGTCGATATTGTAGTTTTCAAGATAATGAATGAGTTGAAGCACTCGAATCGGATAGCCCAGCAATTTCCTGGACAATGATTTTCCGTAATGAATGCCAACGGTTTGATGCGGTATTCCATGAAGTTCAAGCAGGGAGATGGTGTTTGCCAAGTCTCTGCATGTGACGATGACTTCATGATTAAGGGAAAGTTCCGTAATCATTCGGCTGAACATGTTCACCTGCGGTGAATTAGAAATGTCGAACCATATTTTCATGGCTGCTCAATCCTAGTGGCGAACGCGACAAGTCAGCACAGTAGCTTGGCGTACAAATCGGACAGTGCTGCCGAGGTCGATGCGGTTGAGAACCGTTGTCGTACCGCCTCCTGGCCAGCTCTTCCCAGACGTTCCCGCAATTCACGATTACAAAGTAAAAGCGTTATCGCTTCCTCCAGTTTCAGGACGTTGCCAGGTGGCACCAGTAATCCCTCAATTCCGTCATGAATAGCTTCCGGGATCCCACCGACGTCGCTGGCGATGACGGCAGTGCCATGTGACATTGCTTCCAGCACTCCCATCGGCATGCCTTCCGCATACGATGGAAGTACGAAGAGGGTCGCGGTTGTCAGCAGCGCGCTCTTGGTTTCTCCAGTAACCCATCCCGGAAAGTCGATTTTCGAAGCTATCCCCAAGTCAGCAGCTATTTTTTTGACAGTGGCGGTATCGCCTGCGCCCGCAATGACCAGACGTGCTTCCGGATAGCTCGGCGATATATGCTGAACTGCGGTAATCAGATCAATGATGCCTTTTGTTGGTTCGATGCGGCCCAGGAAGACGATGGTTGACTGTTTCCTTGCGCTTGCCTCACGTATCGCAGGAATACAGATTGGATTATGAATGATCACGGCAGGGCGAATGCTCGATATTTGCTCCAGCCACAATTTCAATTCTCTGGAAACGGTGATATTTGCTGCGGCCAGGCGAAACATGCATCTGATCATCAGTCTGGTCAATTTTGAAGAATTTGAATAGTATTGGGGAAAGTTTCCGGAATGAAGATGTATGACAAATGGTATCTTCAGAAGGGTAGCATAGGCCGCAAATAAAATTTTGCGCCAGAAGCTCATGCCACATGCCAGGTGCATATGGACTATTTGTATCTTTCTTTTGAGAATTAGTCTTGTAAATGTGTAACATGCTTTGACTAGCATGAAAATTTTCTGCTGAGCGGTACCGGTACAGTGCGTCACCAGGTAAGTTATGTTGCAATTGTCGATTATTCCTGAGGCGTAATATATGCCTATTACCGATGCGATACCGCCAAGCGCATCAGGCGCCGTTCCCAACATGACGATATTCGCGTTCTTTCCCATTTTTAATTCTCCGTCCCGTCACTGGTCGTATGCGCTTACTGAAGCGTGCCATGCAATTAATAATTTATTTTTGAGAAAACGCAAATCCGCCACCACGCCATGCTGGGTGATTCATGTTTAAGTGAGTAAAATGTGTTTGATTGTGAATACAGGAAACTTTGATAGCATTGCGCTTTAATGCAGGAAACTATTGTCAGCATTTTGACAATGCCTGGCCATGCTGGCAATCAACGCTAATGCGACAGGTTGGTCGTGGCTATTTTTTATTACTGGAAATGTCTACATTGCTTTTGATTATATTCAGCTTGTCACGAGGCGCACATGTCTGATAATTTAATTTATGTCATGCCAGTCAAGGGGGACGAAGAGTGGGATCAGGAACTCGCATGCCTGGGGCACAGCATTTTCTCCTCGCTCCGCTATACTTGGTCCGGTGCATCAAAAGACGGCGAGTTTTTTGTGTTGCGGAATGTTAGTACTGCTCATCCATTGATTTTTTTCCGCATTTATTCTTATCGCATTGAAATATTGCAGTTGTGTTCAAAATTTTCATCTTCGGATATACACATTGTTTGCCAACATATTTTTAACATGTTTGGCCAAATCAGGTGCATTGGATTTGACTGTGTCGAATCGGATCGGGAAGAAATCGGTTTTGTCGCGCAGCGATATAATGTCTCGGAGGATTTTGTAATCGATTTATGCGGATCGGTTGCGCGCTATACGAGCATGCTGGGGAGACAGTTGCAGCATGATCTGAAACGCTACAAGAAAAAATTATCAACTGCATCCAGCGACGTGAGATATGCGTGTTTTTCAGGACAGGATGTGGCGGAGGCTGTTTTTAACGAAATTATCGGATTGAGCGCATCGCGGATGGCTGGGAAGGAAGTCGCTTCTTCTCATACGCTGGAAAAGTCGCGGCGTTTGTTCGACCTGGTGAAAAATTTCGGATTCCTGTCCGTGATTTACGTCGACGGAATAGTGCGCGCCGGCGTAATCTGCACGCGATACGGCACGGAAATGTTCATGCATGTGGTCGCTCATGACACCGGTTTCGACAGATTCAGGCTTGGCAAACTGGCGTGCTATTTCAGTATTTGTGCTGCGATTGAATCAGGAGTCTTGCGATATCACCTGCTCTCGGGCTGGTACGACTACAAGCTGCGTTTTTTGGGGAAACCGGTGGAATTTGACCGCGTGGAAGTGTACCGGTCGGCCGGCGCGGTGTTTTTTTGTCTCAGGCGTTACCTGGCCATCTTTTATCGAGGAAATGGTCGGCGCGTTAAACGTTATCTGAAGCTGCGCGGCAGCGGTCTGCCGGGAAGATCGACACAGGGCCCCGGTGTTTTGCCATTTCTTGGCCGGATGGTGGGGCCTGTACGCTGGCTCTGGCGGGGCGGCTGAGAAGGGGCTGCGAGGATGGGCTGCAAGGGCGCCGGCGCGGCTGTCGGATGCGGATTATGCGGTATTCAAGCCCGGCTTATCTTTTTGATCAGCAAGGCGATAGCGACACCGGATTGTCACTGCAGGGCCACATGGCGACACATGGCCCTTTTGCAGCTCATACAGGCATACGGCAATGCCCTATGCGTCAAGGATCGACCAGTACGTCGAAGCGGACATTCAGCGGGCTGCCCCAGGAGATGTCAACCCATGCACGGAAGCCGCCGTTGTACGGTGCGATGTTATACACCGCCATGCGGGCCGAGCCGATGAAGCGGTCCTGGGCGTTGGCGCTATATTCGCTGATGTTGACGAAGACGCGGGAATTGGCGTTGACGTTCGCCTGGGTGAAATTGACGTTGGGGTGCACGCCGTTGGCGCGCCAGATATAGTAGGTGCTGAAGGAAGCGCCGCTGAGATTGGCCGAAGCATCCTGGCCGCGCGCTTCTTGTCCTGCTATCTTGCCTTCCTGGGGCAGATCCTTGATTTCCGGCTGCGTATTGCTGCCGCCACGGTTTTTTTCTTGCGTGTCCATGCTGGTCTCCTGGTTGATAAGGTGGGCACCGCGCCAGTCTGCTGGCGAGGGGCGGTATTTATTCTAGGCGCGCGTTCTCAAGCCAGTACTCGGCAGTAGTGTGAGAAATGTCAGGATCTTTGCGCTGGCACAAACCCGCCGTAGATGCATTTTCCTGAAAGATATTTTGGGCATTCCCAGAGCGTGCCGAGCAAGTGATGGCACAATGCTCAACCATCCTGTTACCTTTGCGCCTGCGTCCACCCATGCCGATATTGCATCTCCATCCCGCCCACGCTATCCATTACGAGCTGATACCAGGCGACCCGGCCAGGCCGGTGCTGGTGTTCCTGCATGAAGGTCTGGGCAGCTGCGCCATGTGGAAGGACTTTCCGGCCCGGCTGTGCCAGGCCACCGGTTGCCGCGGCCTGCTGTACGACCGCCTCGGCTATGGCCGCTCGTCGCCGTTGACGGAACAGCGCCGGCTGCATTACGTGCACGACTACGCGCTGCGCGAATTGCCGCTGGTGCTGGAACACCTGATACCCGGGCAGGAATATGTCGTGGTCGGCCATTCGGACGGCGGCAGCATCGCGCTGATCCATGCGTCCCAGCAACCGCCACTGCTGCGCGCCATCGTGACCGAGGCCGCGCATGTGTTCGTGGAAGACGTGACGCTGGACGGCATCCGCGCCGCCGATGCGGCCTTTGACGCGGGCAAGCTGCGCGCGCTGGCGAAGTATCACGGCGACAAGACGCAGACGATATTCAAGGCGTGGTCCGAGACCTGGCTCAGCCACGGTTTCCAGTTCTGGAATATCGAATATCTGCTGCCGTCGATCGCCTGCCCGGCGCTCGTCATGCAGGGCAGCGACGACCAGTATGGCAGCGCGGCCCAGGTTGACGCCATTGTGGCGCAAGCCTTGCAGGCCGCGCCGGCGATGATCGAACACTGCGGCCATACGCCGCACCTGGAGCAGCCGCAGGCGGTGCTGGCGCGGATGCAGGCCTTTCTGCAGCGCTGCATCGATACGCCCGCCTGAATCCGCTCAGTGGCAGGCCGGATCGCTGTCCCAGCGCCCCGAACAGATGCGGGCGCGGCACAGCATGCCTTCGATCAGGCCCAACTGGCGGCAGCGCTGCAGCAGGGAAGCTGTTTCTTCTTCATCCTGGCGCAGTACCACATCGCGTGCCGCTTCCTGGCGGACGGCAGCCGGCTGCTGTCCATGCGCGACCATCGCTGCCAGCAGGGTCACGTCGCTGTCGCCGGCCGGCGCTGCCGCCGGGCGTTTTGATGGCTTGGCGGCAGATGCGCGCGCTGCGGTCACGGAAGGCGCCGGATGGTTCTTCTGCGGTGGTGTCCTGGCTGCTTGCGGCAGCACCGCAGCCGCCGGCGCTTCGTTGATGATGGTTGCTGCCGCAGCCGGACCATGCGCAGGCGGCTCGCCTGCCTGCGGCACCGCCACGGCCTCTGGCGCGATGGCGCTGGTGGCGGGCGGCTGCTCGCTGCTGCCGTCCCAGGCCAGCCATGCCAGCACCAGCAGCATCATGCCCAGCAGTGCGCCGACCGTGCCCAGCCAGCCGCCGTGCCAGTGCGCCGCCAGGCCCGCCGGCGCCAGCGGCATCGTGCCGTGTTCCAGCTGCGACAGGATGCGGTTGGCGTCGTGCCTGGCGGCACTGGCCAGCAGGTCGGGGCCGCTCTTGCGGCCGCCTTTGCTTGTCGTTGTAGCCAAAATATCACCTCCGAACTTGGTCGAATTGGATCTCGCTTGATGTAAACCTCGCCTGCCTGGTGCGTCCGCGCCTACGATTTGGCGATACCTGCTGGCAACCTCTTTCCTCCGGAGCCCCCATGCTGATCGCCCTGGTCCTGATGTATTTCCTGCTCGCTTCCTTTGCCTGCTGGCTGCTGCTGTTTCCCTCGGGACGCGCGACCCTGGTGCAGGCGATGGTGAACCTGGGCTGGCGCATGCACCGCCGCGCGCAGCGCTTCAGCCATGGCGGTGGCGCACAGTGGCAGCGGGCGCATCAGCGCGCAGGCCATGGCATGGCGCGCGGCTGGCAGCTGCTGCGCCGGCACCGCTGGCTGTCGCTGGCCGGCGGCCTGCTGATTGCCGTGCCGCCGCTGCTGGCCTGGCTGTGGAGCGACCGCATCGCCTTGCGCGGCTATGCAGACCGGCAGTACGCCATCAATGAACAGGTCAGCGAGCTGCTCAAGGGAGAGCAACTGGCGCCGCCGCCCGCCTTGCCGCCGCTGGTGTTTACCACGGCGGAGGTGACCCAGCTGCGGCCGCTGCTGGGCGGCGCCAGTCGCAACTGGCAGTTGCTGGACCCGGATTTCGCGCAGCGATTGCTGCTGGTGTTCAAGATCATGAAAGAGATGCATGGCTACGACATGGTGCTGCTGGAAGGCTATCGCAGTCCGGAGCGGCAAAACCAGCTGGCCGCCGCCGG
This sequence comes from Janthinobacterium sp., assembly GCF_031995485.1. Classification (NCBI taxonomy): domain Bacteria; kingdom Pseudomonadati; phylum Pseudomonadota; class Betaproteobacteria; order Burkholderiales; family Oxalobacteraceae; genus Janthinobacterium; species Janthinobacterium sp. Next base: position 260,814 of record NZ_DAMAGB010000002.1, on the reverse strand, counting down.
GCCGAACGTGACCAACGCGAAAGCGTTTCAAAGCTATCACCAGTACGGCCTGGCTGCCGATTGTGCGTTCATGCATGAGGGAAAACTCATCATTTCCGAAAAAAATGCCTGGGCCATGCGCGGCTACCGCTTGTATGGCGTGACGGCCGAATCGGTGGGCCTGCAATGGGGCGGGCGCTGGACCATGATGGACTTCGGCCACGCCGAACTGCGCCAGCGCGGCGTACTGGCCAGATAAGGCCGGCGCGCCAGCCATTCTAGTCCTCGCCAGGCGCAGGAATTTCTCAGGCGAACTCATGCTTGCGCAGCGTCAAGCACGGCACGCCCGGCCGCTTTGCAGGTCCCCCGAAACTTGTCGCAAGTCAACAAAGCGCGGCTTTTTTACTGTCAGCATGATTCGGTTCGCCATTGCGGTGGCAACCATATTGTCGGACACAACCGGGATCCACCATGCTGCGACGAATCTGGAATTTCCTCACCGATAGCCGCCACCTGACCATTGCCGGCTTCGTGGCGCTGGCCGTGACGCTGTATCTGGGCGCCGAGGCGCTGGAGCTGGCGCTGGTCTGGGCGCTGGCCTTGCTGCTGCTGGCCTTGCTCATCTGGCTGACGCTGTGGCTGCTGCGCCGGCGCCGCGCGCGCCGCGATGCGCAGGCGCTGGGGCAGGCCATCCTCAACCAGGCCGAGATTGCCGCCGCCAATGCGGCACAGGCCACCACGCCCCAGCATGGCGAGCTCGATGCCGTGCGCACGGGCCTGCTGGCCGCCATCGACACCATCAAGACTTCCAGGCTGGGCCGCAAATCGGGCGCGGCGGCCCTGTATGAACTGCCGTGGTACATGATCATCGGTAACCCCGCCGCCGGTAAGAGCAGCGCCATCCTGCATTCCGGGTTGCAGTTTCCGTTCGCCGACGGCAAGGTGGTGCAGGGTGTGGGCGGCACCCGCAACTGCGACTGGTTCTTTACCACCGACGGCATCGTGCTCGATACGGCTGGCCGCTATTCGGTGGTCGACGAACACCGTGGCGAGTGGTTCGGCTTTCTCGACCTGCTGAAAAAATACCGGCGCAAGGCGCCCATCAACGGCATCATCATCGCCGTCAGCATCGCCGAACTCGGTGCCGACCCCGATGTCGGCAGGCAGCTGGCGCGCAGCCTGCGCAAACGGGTGCAGGACGTGATCGAACGCCTGGAAGTGTTTGCGCCGCTGTATATCGTGTTTACCAAGGCCGACCTGATCGCCGGCTTCACCGAGTTTTTTCTTGATACCGAGCGCAGCGAACGCGAGCGGGCCTGGGGCGCCACCATGCCCTATAAACGCAAGCTGCCCACGGCCGAGCTGCTGGCGTTTTTCGACCAGAGCTTCGATGAGCTGCACGCCGGCCTGACCGAACTGAGCCTGGCCAACATGGCGCACCGCCAGCGCAAGACCATGCCGCCCGGCGTGTTTACGTTTCCGCTCGAATTTGCCGCCACCAAGCATGCGCTGCGCGCCTTTATCGCCACCCTGTTCGAAGAAAATCCGTTCCAGTTCCAGCCCGTGTTCCGCGGCTTTTACCTGACCAGCGCGCTGCAGGAGGGCATGCCCGTCAGCGCGTCGTCGCAGGAGGTGGCACGGCGTTTCGACCTGACCTTCGTGCCGCCGCCGGTGGCGCCCGGCCTGCGCCAGCAGGGTTTCTTTTTGCTCGACCTGTTCCGCAAGGTGATCTTTGCCGACAAATACCTGGTGTCGAACTACGCCAGCAAGACGCGGCTGCGGCTCAGGTACGCCGTGTTTTTCAGCGCCACCGTGCTGCTCGGCGCCTGCCTGGGCGGCTGGAGCTGGTCCTATCTCGGCAACCGGCAGCTGGTGGCCAATGTTGAAGCGGACATGAACAAGGTGCTGCGGCTGCAGGAGCAGCGGCTGGACCTGCAATCGCGCCTGGAGGCGCTGGAGATCCTGCAGGACCGCATCGAGCAGCTTGATGCTTACCGTCACCAAAGACCCTGGTCCTTGCGCATGGGACTGTACCAGGGCGAGCTGCTCGAGCGCAAACTGCGTGAAGAGTATTTTGCCGGCGCTCGCCACGTGATGCTGGCGCCCGTGACGGCCGGCCTGGAAGGCTTGCTGGCCGAGATGAACGCCAGCGCCGACCAGCTGCAGCCGGCAGCGCGCACGCCGCAGCAGCCGGCAGCAATGCGGGGCCAGCCCTACCAGGCGGCCAGTCCCACCAATGTGGAAGACGCTTATAACGCCCTGAAAACCTATCTGATGCTGGCCGATAAAAGCCACGCCGAGAGCAGCCACCTGAATGACCAGCTGACGCGCTTCTGGCGCGGCTGGCTGGAAAACAACCGCGGTGCCATGCCACGCGAGCAGATGATACGCAGCGCCGAACGGCTGCTGACGTTTTACCTGGCGCAGGTGGGCGATCCTTCCTGGCCACGCATCGAACCCAAGCTGGCGCTGGTCGACCAGGCGCGCGAAAACCTGCGCCGCGTGGTGCGCGGCATGCCGGCGCGCGAGCGCGTGTACGCCGACATCCGCGCGCGCGCCGCGACCCGCTTTCCCGGCATGACGGTGGCGCGCATTGTCGGCGAACAGGACCAGGGCCTGCTGGTGGGCAGCCATGCCATCTCCGGCGCCTATACACGGCAGGCGTGGGAAAAATTCGTCGAAGGGGCATTCCGCGAAGCGGCCAACCGCGAGCTGCAAAGTGCCGACTGGGTGTTGAAAAGCGCGTCCACCGACGACCTGACACTGGAAGGCAGCCCGGAGCAGATCGAGAAAAACCTGGTGGAACTGTACAAGGCCGACTATGCGCGCGAGTGGCAGAAATTCGTGCAGGGCGTGGCGGTGGCCGACCTGAAAGGTTTCGATGGCGCGGTGCAGGCGATGAACCGTCTCGGCGATCCGCAGTCGTCGCCGATCGCCAGGCTGCTCACCACGATTTACGAGGAAACCTCGTGGGACAATCCGGCCCTGCAGAACGCCCAGCTGCGCCAGGCCGAACGGGGCATCATCGCCTGGTTCAAGGACACTTTCCTGCGCCGCGCGCCGTCGCAGCTCACCTCCAATCCCGGCCTCAACGCGCAGCTCGATCCGGCCCGGCTGGACAAGCCGATGGGGCCGGTCGGGCGCGAGTTCGCCGGTGTCGGCAAGCTGGTGGCGGCCAGGGACAAGGACGCTTCGCTGATGCGCGCCTACCTCGAAGCGCTGTCGAAACTGCGCAGCCGCTTGAATCAGCTGAAGAACCAGGGCGACGCCGGGCCCGGCGCCAAGCAGTTCATGCAGCAGACGCTCGAAGGCAGCGGCTCGGAGCTGGCCGACGCGTTGAAACTGGTCGACGAGCAGATGCTGACCGGCATGAGCGACGCGCAGAAGCAGGCGATCCGGCCCATCCTCGTGCGGCCGTTGATGCAGACCTTTGCCGTGATCGTGGCGCCGGCCGAACTGGAAGTGAACAAGACCTGGGCGGCGCAGGTGTATGAACCGTTCCAGCGCTCGCTGGCCAACAAATATCCGTTCGCGCCAGGCGCGCGCATCGAGGCCAGCCATCTGGAAATTGGCCAGTTCTTCGGCCCGGACGGGCTGGTGGCCAAATTCGTCACCACGGCGATGGGACCGCTGGTGGTGCGGCGCGGCGACGTGCTGGCGCCGCGCACCTGGGCCGACATGGGCATCAGCCTGTCGCCGCAGATGGTGGCGCGTTTTCCCGGCTGGATCGCGCCGTTGGGCGCGGGCGGCGTGGCGGCCACGTCCGGCGCGGCGCAGACCGTGTTCCAGCTGCTGCCGTCGCCGGCCCCCGGCACGCTGGAATACACGGTGGAGATCGATGGCCAGCAGCTACGCTACCGCAATACGCCGGCGCAGTGGACCAATATGGTGCATCCCGGTGCGCAGGGCGCGCCTGGCGCACGGATCACGGCCGTCACGTTTGACGGGCGCACGGTGGAGCTGTTCAACGAACCGGGACAGTTCGGCCTGAAACGCATGATCGACGCGGCGGCCAAGAAGCGCAAGGACGGCGGCGTATTCGAGCTGCGCTGGACGCGCGGCGAGGTGGCCGTGGCGCTGGACCTGAAAATCACCAGCAGTCCGGAAAGCACCGGCGCGGGCGCAAGCGGACCGGCGGCGGTACAGGAACAGGGCTTTCGCGGCATGACGCTGCCCGAGACCATCGTCGGTACCGCAGCGCCGCCGGCAGCACCGGCGGCCCCGGCAGTCGCCGTGGCGGCGCTTGAAGGGAGGCCATGATGAGCGCCGTGGTACAGGCGCCGCAGCAGGTGCGCCTCGGGTATTTCGGCAAGCTCCCCGCGCGCGGCGACTTCATCAAGGCGTCGGACAATCTGGCGCTGGTGCAGCTGCTCGACGACTGGCTGGCCCAGGTCATGAACGCGCTAACGATGGCGCCGCGCTGGAAGCTCAATTACGATGCGCTGGCGCCGCTGCGCTTTGCGTTTGTCGGCACGCGCAGCCGGCGCGCCATTGCCGGGCGCCTGGAAGCGAGCAGCGACCTGTCGCAGCGCCGCTTTCCGTTCATGGCCATGAGCGCCTTCGAAGTGGCGGATGCGGACGCCTTTGTCGCCTGCAGCCCGCTGGCGCTGGCGCCGCTGTGGCAGCGCATCGAAAGCCTGAGCACCGGTTTGCTGTCGCAGGCCGATCCGGCGCAGGCGCTGCTGGCGCTGGCCGGCAGCGTGGTGGAAGTCGAGCCTGGCGGTGCCTGCCATGCGGCGCGGTTTGCCGCCTTTTTGCAAGACCATACGCTGCACTCGCTGCAGGCGATGCTGGCCTCGCCCGCGTTTCCCGTCACCGCGCGCGAGCTGGTGCTGGGACTGGGCATGCTGCTGCTGCCGGTGCGGCAGAGCGGGCATGGCCGCAGCGTGCGGCTGGAAAAAAACCTGGTGCTGCCACTGCCCATTGACACGCGCCAGCGCGAACTGGTGGCCAGCTTCTGGCTGCATCTGATCCTGCCTTTTTTGCAGCCGCTCGACTTTGAGCTGGCGCTGTTCTTTGCCCAGCTGGGCGAGGCGCCGGTGCTGCTGGTGGGATTTTGCGGCGCCGATCCGCATGCGCTGCGCGCACTGATCGACCCGCAGGCCGCCTGCGAACGGCTGATCGTGCTCGACCAGCTCGACTGGGTCGACGACGGACTGGCGCAGGAGCCGGCCCTGCGCCAGCTGTCCGCCTGCCTGCAGCAGGAGCAGCTGTCGCTGCGCTCGGCCTGCAGCATGTTTGCCGATACATTTACCGATACGTTTGCCTGAGGGGATGGCGATGAAACCATTGATGTGTGCACTGCTGCTGGCGGCCCATGCTCCCGGCTTCGGCCAGGCCCAGGCGCCGGCGCCCGTCTCGCCGCAGCCGGGCCAGATCCTGGTGAGCGGCACGGTGGCCGATGAAGCCTCCAAGGCGGCCGTGCTGGCGCGCCTGCGCGAGCTGTATGGCGCGCAGCAGGTGGTTGACCAGATCGCCATCGGCGCCGTGGCGGTACCGGCCAACTGGAACGCGCATGTACAGAAACTGCTGACGCCCAACCTGAAACTGATTTCGCGCGGCCAGCTCGGCATCGACGGCAGCAGCGTCACCGTGCGAGGCGAGGTGGCCAACGAGGCGCAGCGCCAGCAGATCGCCAGCGATATCGCCACCAGCCTCAATCCCACCTATACCGTCAACAACGGCTTGCGCGTGAGCGCCGCGGAGCAGGGCCTGCTCGATGCGGCGCTCGACAGGCGCATCATCGAATTCGACAGCGGCCAGGCCAGCATCACGCCGGCCGGGATGGCGATCCTCGACGAGATGGCGGCCGCCATGCAGAAGCTCAAGGGCCGCATGGTGGAAGTGATCGGCCACACGGACAACACGGGCCTGCGCGCCAGCAATATCTCGCTGAGCCAGGCGCGCGCCGAAGCCGTGCGCAGCTATCTCGCGACCAAGGGCATTGCGCCGGAGACGGTGCTGACCTCGGGCCAGGGCCCGGATCGGCCCGTGGCCAGCAATACCACCGTCGATGGCCGGGCCAGGAACCGGCGCATCGAGTTCCGTATCGCGCAGTAATCAGGGTAGCGTGATGGTCAAGTGGGCCGGCCGCGGCGCCAGCTTGACCAGGTCGGCGTAGGCAGCCAGTGTGGCCTGCGTGTTGCGCGTCAGGTGGGCGCGCAGGCCGAGGTAGGCGCACAGTGCCAGCAGCGCGAAGATGCTGGTCAGGGCCCACAGCGGCACATCGCTGCGGCGCTTGTTGACCACCTGGTCGGGGCGCTCGGCGCGCGGCGCGAAGCCGCGGCTCTTGCCCTTGATATGGGCGATCTCGTCGCCCAGTCGGGCGGTCAGGTAGCTGAGTTTTTCGCCGCCGTCGATCGCATATTTGCCCTGGAAGCCCAGCAATAAACACATGTGGAAGACCTGCAGCGCCTGCACCCGCATGGCGCCCTTGCCGCGCAGCGCGTCGAGACGGTCGAAAAAATGTTCGCCGGCCAGCTGGTCGCCGAACAGCAGCAGCTGCAGCGGCCGGCGCTCCCACGGCTTGCGCAGGTCGAACGGCGAGGCAAGCACGATCTCGTCGACGGCGGCGCAGAACGCATACTTGGCCGCTTCGATATCGCCATCGTCGGCGCGGATTTTTTTTGCCTCGCGCGTGAATTCGTCGAGGAAGGCCTTGATGCGCTCCATGAAACCCTGTTCGTCGCCGGGCGCCGAGCCGTTCTTCAGCAGGAACAGCAGATAGAAGCCTTCGTGCATCAGGTCGAGCAGGGCGCTGCTGGCCTGGCCTGGAGCGATGGCCGGGCCGCGAGGTCCCAGCAGCGATGGCGCCGCGCGCCGTTCGATGAACTGGCTCATGCTGTTACCGCGATCAGTTCGAGCTGCAGATCGCGGATGCCGTCCGGCACATACACCGAGATCGACTGCGCCTTGAGCATCTGTTCGTACAACCCGCCACGGTTTTCAAGCGCAAAATAACAGGTGTCGGGCCGCACGGGAATGGCCGCCGGCACCTGCGGCGCATGCGCCAGCTTCACGCCGGGCATGGCGGTCAGCACGCATTTTTCCACGTCGTCGGGCGCACCGACCTTGACGCGCAGCGGCACGATGTCGACCAGTTCGATGGCCGGCATGGCGGCACGGATTGCCAGGTACAGCGTGGTGTGCCGGTCGATCTTGCCCGAATCGAGCTTGCCCAGGTAATAGGACGGTTGGCTTTCCGCCAGGGCGATGGAAAAGTATTTCGACGAAATCACGGTATCGAGCAGCTCGCGGATGATGGCGTCGATCGCCGCAAAGCACGCGCCAGGCTGCGCATGGTCGTAGCCGGGCAGGCTGGCCAGCGTGTGATGGCGCGCGTAGCTGAGCAGGCCGCCGGCCAGCGCCAGCAGCGCTTCGTACAGGCGTTCCGGATGCAGTGCAGGGTGCCGCACATAGTGCATCAGGGCGGCGGCCGCCGTGCTGGCCGTGTGCAGCAGCCAGAACGACGACACGTCGCCGGAGCGGAACTCGATCACGTTGCGGCTCGGTTCGCGGTGGTGGCCGTGCAGCGCTGCCACCTTGGCCTGCAGCGCGTCGAGCAGGTGCGCGAGCAGATCCTGCAGGCGCGGCGCGCCGGCGATCGACAGGCTGGGCGCGATAAAGCCGGGCTGTGGTTCGAAACCGCCCGTCACGGTGCGCCGCAGCGCGATCAGCGGCAGGCAGTCATAGGAGCCGCGCGCTTCGGTGTCGGGGATCAGGCGCACGGTTTTTTTCAGGTAGGCCACATCGGCCACGGCGGAGCCGGTAAACAGGTCGGGCGTGGCGCGCATGGCGTGCACGAAGCGCGTGCTGGCGGGCGTCGTGGCGGCTGCTTGCGCCGTGTAGTTCAGCCCTTCGCGGTTCAGCACGGGCAGGGCGGCGTAATACGTCACTTCCTGCAGCGAAGGCGGCAGCGTTGCCAGGTCGACCGGCGGCGGCAGCGCGTCGCTGCCTGGCGCGCCATCGCCGGGTGCGTCGATCACCTCGCCGTCGCGAAAGATCGCCGACAGCGCCTGCAGGCGCAGGGTGCCGGTTTTCAATGCGTCGAGATCCCACTGCATGTGCGCCACGCCCCACAGATAGGGATGCAGCGCGCTGGCCGTATGGTGCAGCCGCGCTTCATGATACTGATCCTGGCGCTGGAAATGCTGCGGCCGCAAGAACAGGCCTTCTCCCCACAGGACTTTCGCTGCCATCGCCATGCCGTTCTCCTTGTCTTGGTGATTGATGATCGGGATCATTCGCAGCGCGCGCCAGCCAGGCCTGGCTGGGTCGCGGCGCCGCTGCCGACGGTAAGCGCGCATGCATGCAGGCCGACGGTGACGCCATCGCGTTCGGCGTCCGGCGCGGCAAAGGTGGCGCGCCAGCGCTGTGGGCTCGGTGCGCGGAACAGCGCCACCACGCCCAGATAGGCGGCGTCGCGGCCGACCTTTTCCTGGATCTCGTAGCGCTGGCCCGGCACCAGCAGCACTTCCTTCATCTCCAGCAGGTCCGCGCCCAGCAGCGCCTTCTCCTTCTGCGCGTCGAGAAAGCTGTCGTACGGCGCCTGCTCGAACGCGGCGCTCTGGCGCAGCTTGTAGATGCGCGCCACCAGCGCCAGCGGCCGGCCCTGCGGATCGGTATTGAGGCGCTGGCCCGCATGCAACCGGATGCTGACATGGCGCGGGGGTTTTTGCGACTCGGGCAGTTCCGCCGCCGGTTTGGCCAGGCCCGCCATCTGCAGCGCCGCGCTGGCCAGGCCGCCGACGGCGCCGCCTGCGCAGCCGGCCAGCGGCAGCAGCAGGGACAGCGTGACGCAGTAACGCAGGGAAGGGCGCATGGCTGGCCTTTCAAAAAATAACCGGTGGAAAGAAACCGCTGCAGCTATTTAATCGCATGGCATGGCGTGCCGTTTGCGATGGCACAAACACGGGTCGTGACGGCTGAAAAGACTGCGCCAGATCAGGCTTGTTGTGCGTCTAATGCGCTGCTGAGTGGAACTTATTCTTTGCTGATCAAGCTCAAGTTGGCCAAAAATGGCGCGATCAATAATGGCCTCCACACGGCGCGGCCCATCTTTCCTAGCGGCAGCGTCCTTCACGTGAAGGAATGTCAAGATGAAGTCCACCATGCATCTGCCCGCTTCCACCAGCATCGCCTGTCTCGCCGGCGCACTCCTGCTGTCCGCCTGCGCCGCCACCGAACCGCCGGCACCGAAGCCGGTGCCGGCGCCAACCCTGGCGCAAGTGCTGTCGGAGGCGGACGCCGCCGCCCGCGCCGGCCAGTACGACAAGGCTTATACCTTGCTGGAAAAAGGCGGCAGCGCCTATCCGGCCGACAAGGCGCCGTGGCTGCAGATGGCGCAGATGAAGTTCGATCGCGGCCAGTACGGCGACGCGATCGGCCATGCGCTCGAAGCGCTCGAACGCGATCCCGACGACAAGGTCGCCAACAGCATCGTCGCCGTCAGCGGCCTGCGCCTGTCGGGCAAAGCGCTGGCCGACCTGTCGCGGCAAAACAACCTGAATGGCTCGCTGCGCTCGGAAGCGCAGGAACTGGCCAAGCTGCTGCGCGCCAGCATCGGCGAAGACGTACTGGTACCGCCGGCCAAGCGGCCGGCTGCCGCCAGCGGCAAGCGCGCGGCTGGCGCCGCAGCCGCTTCACCCGCTTCAGCTTCCGCGCCAGCGGGCAAGGCAGCCAGCACGCAAGGCGGCGCCGATCCCTTCAGCGGCTTGAAATAAACCGCATTTCACCGGGCGCCCTGGCGGCGCCTCCCCATCGACTTTGCGAAGGAAACCATATGGCCAAGCCTGACAGTGTCCAGAAGCGCCTGCAGCAGGTGCGCGCGCCGCGCGTGCAGATGACGTATGACGTGGAGATCGGCGACACGATCGAGAACAAGGAGCTGCCCTTCGTGGTCGGCGTGCTGGGCGACTTCGGTGGCGATTCCGAGCTCGAAAAAAAGCGCCTGAAGGACCGCAAGTTCGTCGGCATCGACATGGACAACTTCGATGAGGTGCTGGGCAGCGTCGAGCCGGTGGCGCGCTTCCAGGTACAGAACCGCCTGAGCAGCGAAGGCGGCACGTTTCCGGTCGCCCTGCGCTTTCGCTCGATGAGCGACTTCCGCCCGGAGTCGGTGGTGCAGCAGGTCGCGCCGCTGCGCAAGCTGCTCGAAGCGCGCACCAAGCTGGCCGACCTGCGCAACAAGCTGGCCGGCAACGACAAGCTGGAAGACCTGCTGACCGAGGTGCTGGGCAACACCGAAAGCCTGGCCGCACTGCAGCCGCAACGCGCTGTCAAGGAGGACTGAGATGAACGCACAGGCAGAAATGCAAGCGCAGCCAGTGGCGGCGACCGAAGCGACCGATCTGCTGGACCGGATCGTCGAGCAGAGCCGCGTCGCCAAGTCCGACGCCGAACATGCGCGTGCGCGCGACCTGATCGCCGAACTGGTGGGGCAGGTGCTCGACGGCACGGTGCTGATGTCGCACAGCCTGTCGGCCACGCTGGACGCGCGCGTGGCGCAGATCGACCAGCTGATCTCCAGCCAGCTCAGTGAAGTGATGCACACGCCGGCGTTCCAGCAGCTCGAGCAAAGCTGGACCGGCCTGCATTACCTGGTCGGCAATTCCGAGACCGGCACGCGGCTGCAGATCCGCATGTTCAACGCCACCAAGCGCGAGCTGGTGAAGGACTTCCAGTCGGCGCTGGAGTTCGACCAGAGCAGCATGTTCAAGAAGATCTACGAAGAGGAATTCGGCACCTTCGGCGGCGCGCCGTTCGCGGCCCTGCTGGGCGACTTTGCCATCTCGCGCCAGCCGGAAGACATGTATTTCATCGAGCAGATGTCGCATATCGCCGCCGCCGCGCACGCGCCGTTCATCGCCTCGGCCGCGCCGGAACTGTTTGGCCTGGAAAGCTATGGCGACCTGGGCAAGCCGCGCGACCTGGCCAAGGTATTCGACACCATCGAATATGCCAAATGGAAGGCGTTCCGCGAATCGGAAGACGCGCGCTACGTAGGCCTGACCCTGCCGCGCTTCCTGGGCCGGCTGCCCTTCAATCCGGTCGACGGCACCACCGTCGAAGGCTTCAATTTTGTCGAGGAAGTCGACGGCAGCGACCACCACAAATACCTGTGGTGTAACGCCGCCTATGCATTTGGCAGCAAGCTCACGCGCGCCTTTTCCGACTACGGCTGGTGCGCGGCGATCCGCGGCGTGGAAGGCGGCGGCCTGGTCGACGACCTGCCGACCCACACCTTCAAGACCGACGAGGGCGACGTGGCCTTGAAATGTCCGGCCGAAGTGGCGATCACCGACCGGCGCGAAAAGGAGCTGTCCGACCTTGGTTTCATCTCGCTGGTGCACTGCAAGAACACGGCGTACGCGGCCTTCTTCGGCGCCCAGTCGACGCAGAAAAGCCGCAAGTACAACAGCGAGGCGGCCAACGCCAACGCGCTGCTGTCGTCTCAGCTGCAGTACATCTTCGCCGTCTCGCGCATCGCCCATTACATGAAGGCCATGATGCGCGACAAGATCGGCAGCTTTTCCGCCGCCTCCAACGTGGAAGAGTTCCTGAACCGCTGGCTGATGACCTACGTGCTGCTCGACGATAACGCCAGCCAGGAACAGAAGGCGCAGTTCCCGCTGCGCGAAGCATCGGTGCAGGTGCATGAAGTGCCGGGCCGGCCCGGCGTGTACCGCGCGGTGTCGTTCCTGCGGCCGCATTTCCAGCTCGATGAACTGTCCGTTTCGCTCCGACTGGTCGCGGAGTTGCCGAAGTCGACCAATTCCTGATTCATCCGATTATTTTTTCAACCAGAGGAGCACACCATGGCAATCGATGTATATCTGCAGATAGACGGCATCAAGGGCGAGTCGACCGATGACAAGCACAAGGACTGGATCGAGTGCAAATCGGTCAGCTGGAGCGTGGAACAGCCGAAATCGGCCACCGCATCGACCGGTGGCGGCCACACGGCCGAACGCTGCGAGCACAAGGACATCGTCATCTCCAAGCTGGCCGACCTGTCCTCGCCGGTGCTGCTGCAGACCTGCTCGGCCGGCAAGACCATCCCCAAGGCGCGCTTCGAATTTATGCGTGCCGACGGCCAGGGCGAGCGCGTCAAGTATTTTGAAATCGAGATCGAGAATGTGCTGATCGGCGCCGTCACGCCCAACGTGGAAGAAGGCGACATCCTGGGCGAGCACGTGGGCTTCAAGTTCTCGAAAGTGAAGTGGAAATACACGCAGCAAAAGGTGACCGGCGGCGCCGGCGGCAATACCTCGGGCGGCTGGGACCTGGCGGCCAACCGCGTAGTGTGATGGTGATCTGACGCAGCATGCGCGGTGCGCGCCGGCGACGGGCCGATGCGCACCGCGCTTCTTTTCGGGAGGCCGCATGCAAGCACCGCTGAATGGCGCAGCGCCCGGGTTCGTGCCGGGACTGTTCGACCGCCTGCTGGGCGAGGGTGGTACGGGCGCGACGGCGCGGCTGACGCTCGAGCAGCTCAAGGATGCGGTGGCGCGCGACCTGGAAGAGCTGCTCAACACGCGCGTGGCGCTGCCGGCCGGCGCCCTGGACAACTACCCGGAATGCGCCGCCTCCATCGTCAATTACGGCCTGATCGACTTTGCCGGCATGTGTTTGTCGAGCAGCGATGACCGGGCCCGCATCTGCGCCGCGCTGAAGGCGGCCATCGAACGCCACGAGCCGCGCCTGCGCCATGTGCGCGCGCGCCTGGAGCGCGAGGCCGGTTCCATCAACCGCGTCAGCTTTGTCATCAGCGCGACCCTGGCCGTGGCGCAGGCCAGTGAAGCCGTCAATTTCGACGCCGTGCTGCAGCCATCGTCGCTGCGCTATTCGATCAACCGCAAGGGAGCCGCCGCATGAGCAACAACCTCAAGACCCTGATCTCGAAACTCAATGACACCGCGCGCACGGCCGCCACGCGCGCGGCCTCGATCTGCGTGGGCCTGGGCCAGTATGAAGTCGATGTCGAACACCTGTTCCTGGCCCTGCTGGAGCAGGAACGCAGCGATGTCGCCGTGGCCGCGCGGCGTAGCGACATCAGCGTCACGGCGCTGGAAGCGGACCTGCGCCGCGAGATCGGCACCTTCCGCACGGGCAGCGCGCGCACCCCCGTATTTTCGCCGCACCTGCCGCTGCTGTTCGAGCACGCGTGGCTGATCGCGTCGCTCGGCGCGGCGCAGCCGGCGGCGATCCGCAGCCGCCATCTGCTGCTGGCGCTGTTGACCGAGCCGGAACTGTCGCAACTGGCGTATCGCGGCTCGAAGCTGTTCGCCCGCTTCAGCGTGGAACAGCTGAAACACCACCCCGACAAGCTGACGACCGGTTCCAGCGAAGAAACCGCCGCTGCGCCGCAAGTGGCTGAAGCGCCGGCCGACGCCGTCGCGGCGCTGGCGACCAGAACGCCGGCGCTGGACCAGTTCACCACCGACCTGACGCAGCTGGCACGCGACGGCAAGCTCGATCCCGTGATCGGGCGCGAAAACGAGATCCGCCAGGCGGTCGACATCCTGCTGCGCCGGCGCCAGAACAATCCCATCCTGACCGGCGAGGCCGGCGTGGGCAAGACGGCCGTGGTGGAAGGACTGGCGCTGCGCATCGCCGCCGGCGACGTGCCCGCCGTGCTGCAGGGTGCGCATATCCACTCGCTCGACATGGGCCTGCTGCAGGCCGGCGCCAGCGTCAAGGGCGAGTTTGAAAGCCGGCTCAAAAACGTCATCGACGAAGTGGGCAAGAGCGCGCATCCCGTGATCCTGTTCATCGACGAGGCGCACACGATGATCGGCGCCGGCGGCCAGGCCGGGCAGAACGACGCCGCCAACCTGCTCAAGCCCGCGCTGGCGCGCGGCGCCCTGCGCACCATTGCCGCCACCACCTGGGGCGAATATAAAAAATACTTTGAAAAGGATGCGGCACTGGCGCGGCGCTTCCAGGTAGTCAAGGTGGAGGAGCCGGGCGAGGAGATCGCCTGCGCCATGCTGCGCGCGATGGCGCCGCTGATGGAGCGCCACTTTCATATCCGCGTGCGCGACGAGGCGATCGTCGACGCCGTGCGCCTGTCGCACCGCTATATCAGCGGGCGCCAGTTGCCCGACAAGGCCGTCAGCGTGCTCGATACGGCCTGCGCCCAGGTAGCGCTGGGACAGAGCTCCACGCCGGCGCAACTGGAAAACGCCAGTCGCCGCAACGAGCGCATGGCGGCGGAAATCGCCGCGCTGCAGCGCGAGCTGGCCGGCGGCGAGCCACCCGGCCAGGCAGCTGCGCGATTGCAGCAGCTGCTGCACGATCACGAGCAGGGGCAGCAGCAGGTGGCCGGGCTGGCGCAGCGCTGGCAGCGCGAAAAGGCGCTGGTGGCGCAGATCACCGAACTGCGCGCCGGCCTGCAGCGCGAGCGGCCCGGCGAAGCCGGTGCGGCGGCGCTGCTGGCGGTAAAAGACGAACTGGCGGCGCTGCAGGGCGAAGCGCCATTGGCGCCGCTCGAAGTCGATGCGCAGGTAGTGGCGGGGATCGTCTCCGGCTGGACCGGCATCCCGCTCGGCAAAATGGTAAAGGATGAAATCCGCACCGTGCTGGCGCTGGATGCGGCTTTGCGCGAACGCGTGCTGGGCCAGGATCACGTGCTCGATGCGGTGGCGCAGCGCGTGCGCACGGCGCGCGCCAGTCTCGACGATCCTAACAAGCCGCAGGCCGTGTTCCTGTTTGCCGGGCCGTCCGGCACCGGCAAGACGGAGACGGCGCTGGCGCTGGCCGACCTGCTGTATGGCGGCGAGCGCAAGCTGATCACCATTAACATGAGCGAATACCAGGAAGCGCACAGCGTGGCCGGACTGAAAGGCTCGCCGCCCGGTTATGTCGGCTATGGCGAAGGTGGCGTGCTGACCGAAGCCGTGCGGCGCCAGCCCTACAGCGTGGTGCTGCTCGACGAGGCGGAAAAAGCCCATCCCGACGTGCTCGAACTGTTTTTCCAGGTGTTCGACAAGGGCGTGCTCGATGACGCAGAAGGGCGCGAGATCGACTTTCGCAACACCATCATCATCGCCACCTCGAATGTGGGTTCCGGCGCCATGATGGCGGCCTGCCTGAACCAGCCGGCAGATACCTTGCCCACACCCGGGGCGCTGGAAGAACTGGTGCGCCCGCAGCTGGTGAAACACTTCAAGCCCGCCTTCCTGGGACGCCTGAAAGTGCTGCCGTTCTACCCCTTGAACGATGCGGTGCTGGCCGAGATCATCGCGCTGAAACTGGCGCGCATCGGCCAGCGCATCGCGCGCAATCACCGGGCGACGTTCAACACCGACGACGCGCTGGTCGAAGCGGTGCTGGCGCGCTGCACCGAAGTCGATTCGGGCGCACGCAATGTCGACCAGATCCTCAACGGCAGCGTGCTGCCCGAGGTGGCCGAAGCGGTGCTGGCGCGCATGGCTGATGGCCGGCCGGTGTCCGCCATCAGCGTCAGCGCCACCGCGCAGGGTCAGTTCACCTACACCGTCACGTAATTACATCAGCCGGAGGAAGCCATGTTCAATCTCGATCAACTGCTGCAGCCGGTCAGCGCCGTCAAGCCCTGCGGCGAAGACATCACCTTCAGCCAGGAGCTCGATGCGATCGCCCGTGCGCGCCAGCACGACGACCCCAGCCTGGACCAGGGCGAGTGGGTGGTGGCGCTGAAGGAGGCCGACTGGCCGTTTGTCGCCACCCGCTGCGCGCAGCTGATCGCCTCGCACAGCAAGGATTTGCGGGTCGCCGTCTGGCTGGCCGAAGCGCACGCGAAGACGCGCCATTTCCGGGGCCTGGGCGACGGCTATGCACTGCTGGCGGGGCTGTGCGAACGCTACTGGGACGGCCTGTATCCGCCGGTCGAAGACGGCGACCCGGAGCAGCGCATCGGCAACCTGTTCTGGCTGCTCACGCGCACGCCGCAGCTGGTGCGCGAGATCGCGCTGACCGACGGCCCGGACGGCCGCTTTTCGCTGCAAGATTTCGATGCGGCGCGCCAGCGCCAGGCAGCCAGCGCACAGCAGCCCGACAACGGCTGGGGCGAGCCGCGGCAAGAGGAGGGCGTCACACTGGCGCAGATGGAACTGGCGCGGCAAAAGAACACGCGCCAGTTCAGCGAGGCCCTGCTGGCCGACGCGCAGTACTGCATGCAGTCGCTGCTGGCGCTCGAGCGTTGCATCGACGCGCGCTTCGGCATCGACGGCCCCAGTTTTCGCGCCGCGCGCGAAGCGCTGGAAAACGCGATCCATTTTATTGCGCCGATGCCCTTGGACGGCGAATTTGCCGCCGCGCTGCCGGGCGTGCCTGCCGCCTCGGGCGTGCCGGGCAATACGGGCGCCATTGTGCAGCGCCAGCAGGCCTTGTCGCAACTGCGCCAGGTGGCCGATTTCTTCCGCCGCACCGAGCCGCACAGCCCCGTGGCCTATTTGGCCGACAAGGCCGCCAGCTGGGGCGAGATGCCGTTGCACCAGTGGCTGCGCGCCGTGGTCAAGGACCAGGGCACGCTGGCACAGCTCGACGACATGCTGGGCACCGATGGCGCCGGTGGCTGAGCTTTATGCTAACCTTGTCGGATGCAAAAAACACCGTTGCCATTTGCCGCGCTTTGTCTGCTTGCCTGTACCCGCCTGTCCAGTGCTGCCGCGCCACCGCAGCCGCTGGTGATCTATGGCGACGATGGCTATCCACCGTATTCCTATGTTGAAAACGGCCAGATGAAGGGCATCTATACGGACATCCTGCGCGAAGCCCTGCGAACGATGCCGCAATACCGGGTGCAGCTGCGGCCGGTGCCGTGGAAGCGTGGGGTGCTGATGATGCAGACGGGCGAGGCGTTTGCCCTGTATCCGCCGTACGCCTTGCCCGGCGAGCGCCCGACGGTGAGCTACTCCGCGCCTTTGCTGACCGAGCACGTGGCGGTGTTCTGCAACCAGGAAGTGGCCAAGCGGCGCAAGCTGGCCAGCTGGCCGCTTGACTATCGCGGCCTGCGCATCGGCGTCAATGCCGGTTTCCTGGTGGGCGACGCGGCTTATCATGCGGCGGTCCGGGAGGGAACTTTGAAAGTCGATATGGCCAAGGGTACGCGCAGCAATCTGCTCAAGCTGATGCACGGTCGCGTGGACTGCTATATCAACGACCGGCTGTCGGTGCACTGGGAACTGCAGCGCTTGCGCCGCGAAGGGCAGGTGCTGCCCGCCATGCTGGCCATCAAGGAAACGGCGCAGCTGGCCAGCCAGCAAGGTTATCTGGGATATGGTCCCGTGCTGCCTGCGACTGCGCCATACCGCGCCGACTTTATTGCCCGCTTTAATCTGGCCCTGGCGCAGATGCAGCAGAACGGCGCGATCCGGCGCATAGTCGAACGCGCCCTGCAGCATTGAGCAGGCTACAATCGGCGCCATCATTTACCGTGGAGTATCACCATGAAAAAACTGCTGCTGCTGCTCTCTTCCCTGCTGTCGTTGGCGCTGCTGGCCGGCTGCGTTGGCCGCCCTGATAATATCGTTCCTGTCAGCAATTTCAATACCACCAAATACCTGGGCAAGTGGTACGAGATCGCCCGCCTCGACCACTCGTTCGAGCGGGGCTTGAGTCACGTGACGGCCGACTACAGCCTGCGCCAGGATGGCGGCCTGAAAGTGGTCAATCGCGGCTACAAGGACGCCGACGCTGTCTGGAAGGAATCCGAGGGCAAGGCCTATTTTGTCGACAAGAAAGACGAGGGCTACCTGAAAGTGTCGTTTTTCGGCCCGTTCTATGGCTCGTACATCGTGTTCGACCTGGACCAGCAGGATTACAGCTACTCGATGATCAGCGGCCCCGACAAATCGTATTTCTGGCTGCTGTCGCGTACGCCGACCATGGACCCGGCGCTGCAGAAGCGCCTGATCGACAAAGCGCAAGCGCTCGGTTTTGATACCTCGAAACTGATTATCGTCAAGCAAAACTGATTTCTTGCAATGCCTATCTGAGTCGGTCACAATCAGCCTCAGAACGCGCCGCGCCCGCGGAATACGCGTCGACTTTTCAGATAGGGGACTGCATCATGAAAAACCTCAGGATCGGCGTACGTCTGGGCGGAGGTTTTGCCGCGGTATTGATATTGCTGACCTCGCTTACCGTGGTCGGCATCGTGCAGATGCAAAATGCCAGCCGCGAAACCGACGAGCTGGTCAACGTCAAGGTGCGCAACGAGCGCCTGATCGGCGAATGGGCCAAGGTGATCGAAGTCAATGCGGCGCGCACGGCGGCCGCCTGGAAGGTCAGCGATCCGGCACACCAGAAGCAGTTCGAAACGGAAATGGCCGCCTCGTCCGCGCGCGCCACGGAAATCCAGGACGCCATCGGCAAGAGCCAGCTCAACGCGCAGGAACAGGCGCAGTACCAGGACGTGCTGGCCACGCGCAAGGCCTACACGGAAGTGCGCAAGAATGTCTTCAAGGCCAAGAATGCGGGCGACATGGCGCTGGGCAGGCAGCTGTACGAAGGCGAGATGGCCACCCGGCGCGATAGTTACCTGGCCTCGCTGAGTAAATTGGCCCAGCTCGAAGCACAACTGCTCGATGTCACCGCAGGGCAGATCCGCTCGCGCTATGAAAACGGACGCCTGCTGCTGATCTCGCTGGGCGTGGCCGCCATCCTGCTGGGCATTGCCTGTGCGTACTGGATCACCCGTTCGATCACGCGGCCCATCACGCGCGCTGTCGAAGTGGCGCAGGCCGTCTCGGCCGGAGATCTCACCAGCGAGATCGTGGTCGACAGCACCGATGAAACGGGGCAGCTGATGCACGCGCTGAAAGACATGAACGACAAGCTGGTCAGCATTGTTAGCCAGGTGCGCGCCAGCACCGACTCGATCGCCACCGCCTCCGGCGAAATTGCCGCCGGCAACCTGGACCTGTCGTCGCGCACGGAGCAGCAGGCCAGCTCGCTCGAAGAGACGGCCTCGTCCATGGAAGAGCTGACCTCGACCGTGAAACACAATGCCGACAATGCGCGCAGCGCCAACCAGCTGGCCATCGACGCGTCGCAGATCGCCAGCCGGGGCGGCGCGGTGGTGTCGGAAGTGGTCAGCACCATGGGTTCCATCAACGATTCTTCGCGCAAGATTGTCGACATTATCAGCGTGATCGATGCGATTGCGTTCCAGACCAATATCCTGGCCTTGAATGCCGCCGTGGAGGCGGCGCGCGCAGGCGAGCAGGGCCGCGGCTTTGCCGTGGTTGCCACCGAAGTGCGCAACCTGGCCCAGCGCTCCAGCCAGGCCGCGAAAGAAATCAAGGGCCTGATCGACGACTCGGTGCAAAAGGTCGAAGCGGGCTCGCAGCTGGTGGACAAGGCGGGCCGCACCATGGACGAAATCGTGCAGAGCATCAGCCATGTGACGCAGATCATGAACCAGATTACCGACGCCAGCGAAGAGCAGCGCGCCGGCATCGAACAGGTCAACCAGGCAATCGGCCAGATGGACCAGGTCACCCAGCAGAACGCGGCGCTGGTGGAGGAGGCGGCGGCCGCCGCCGAATCGATGCAGGACCAGGCGGCGCGCCTGAGCGGCGTGGTGGGGCTGTTCAAGCTCGATGCCAGGCAGGTGGCGCGCGCAGCTGCGGCACCCTCGGCGCCATTGGTTCCTGCCGTGCGCCGGTCGGCGGCTTTGGCAGCGGGCAAGGCCAAGGAATGGGAAGAATTTTAAGAGCGCAGGGCGGGGCGCTACAATCGCGGTCCTGATGCCGACTGACGCCCTTCCATGAATTCCGCTACCGACTCTTCTTGCCGCCGCGAACGCTGCGCCACCTGCCTGCGCGCCCAGGCCAGCTGCATCTGCCAGTGGGTGCGGCGCGTTCCAAACACGGTGGAGATATTGCTGTTCCAGCATCCGCTGGAAGTAACGAACGCCAAGAACAGCGCCCGCCTGCTACACCTGAGCCTGCCCAACAGCCGGCTGGTGGCGGGCGAGGCGTTTGCCCCCGAGGTCCTGGCGGAACTGCTGGCGGGCAAGCACAATGTGTTGCTGTACCCCGACACGCCAGGCGACCGCTCGCTGGGCATCGCGCCGCCGCCTGCGCTCGACCCCGCCATCCTGCTGGACCCGGCGGCACTGCGGCTGGTGGTGCTGGACGCCACCTGGCGCAAGAGCCGCAAGATGCTGTATCTGAACCCCGCGCTGCAGCAGCTGCCGCGCCTGCCGCTGCGCGACACGCCCGCATCGCACTACCTGATCCGCAAGGCGCATGCGCCGGACCAGTTGTCGACCCTGGAAGCGACCTGTTATGCGCTGATGCAGCTGGAAAACGACGTACCCCGTTTTGCTCCCCTGATCACCGCCTTTGACGGCTTTGTCGCGCAACAGATGAGTTACATCCCGCCAGCGGATAAAAATGCCTCAGATAGTCCTTGAACTTGATCCGGCAGCGGCATAGTATACTGTACGTATATACAGTTAATGGGGCCGTTCATGAAAGCTATCATCCCGGATCATGGCGACAGTTTTGCCGGCCAGGCCATGTTGCCGCCGCAATCGCTCAAAGCGCGCAAGGGCAGGGGCGCCGTTTCCAACCTGCAGGGCCGCTACGAGGTGCATGGCCGGGAAGGGTTTGACGATGGCTGGAGCGTGCCTGCTGACGACGGCGAGGAGGCAGCCGCCCCCTGGAAGACGCAGGTCAGCGACGAATTCGCGCGCACCATCCTGTCGCGCAATACTTCGCCCGACCTGCCGTTCTGCGTATCCTTGAATCCATATCGCGGTTGCGAGCACGGCTGCATTTACTGCTTTGCCCGCCCCACGCACAGCTACCTGGGCCTGTCGCCGGGACTCGATTTTGAAAGCCGCATCTTTGCCAAGGTGAATGCACCCGAACTGCTGCGGCGCGAACTGGCCAAGGCCTCGTATGTGCCCGAGCCGATCGCGCTGGGCGTCAATACCGATGCGTATCAGCCGTGCGAGCGCGAGCGCCAGCTGACGCGGCGCGTGCTGGAAGTGCTGCGCGAGTGCGACCACCCGGTGGGGCTGATTACCAAGTCCTCGCTGATCGAGCGCGATATCGACCTGCTGGCGCCGATGGCCGAAAAGCGCCTGGCGGCGGTGGCGATCACCGTCACCACGCTCGATCCGGCCATTTCCCGCACGCTGGAGCCGCGCGCGGCCGCTCCCGCGCGGCGGCTGCGCACGATTCGTACCCTGACCGACGCCGGCATTCCGGTGGGCGTGAGCATCGCGCCGATTATTCCGTTCGTGACGGAGCCCGAAATCGAGCAACTGCTCGAAGCCGTGCGCGATGCGGGCGCCATCAATGCCCACTATGTGGTGCTGCGCTTGCCGTGGGAAGTCAATCCGCTGTTTCAGCAATGGCTGGAAGCCCATTTTCCCGAGCGTGCCCAGCGCGTGATGAACCGCGTGCGTGAAATGCGCGGCGGCAAGGATTACGACAGCAGCTTCGGTACCCGCATGCATGGCGAAGGCGTCTGGGCCGACCTGATACGCCAGCGCTTTGAAAAAGCCGTGCACCGCCTCGGCATGCATGGCAAGGGCGGCCGTTTCAAGCAGCTCGACAGCACACAGTTCCGGCGCCCGCTGGTAGCGCCACCGCCAGGGCTCAAGGCCGGGCGTAGCCAGACGGGGCAGCTGGATCTGTTCTAGCAGCGGTTCTTTGTCCCCGGCGCGCGGCTTGCCGCCGCGCCGTCATGCGTTGCGCGCGTGAGACAAGGCGGGTGCGGCTTCTGCTGCGCTTTCCCCTCGGCTTCTCTCTCCTTTTCTGCTCTTGCCCTCGCTGGCCCGATAACGCTTGACAGCGTTCGATGTGCCGTCTACAGTCCAATTAAATCAATAGGTCAGATAATTGACCTTTATAACCATGGAGACGTAGATGAAACAACAAATCCTGGCCGTGGCCATCCTGTCGGCCGCCTCGGGCATGGCCACCGCCCAATCGTCGGTCACCATGTACGGCATGGTCGACATGGGCGTGGTGCGTGAATCGGGCGGGGCGGCCGGTTCCGTGACCAAGCTGACCAGCGGCGTGGAAAACGGTTCGCGCATCGGCTTTCGCGGCACCGAAGACCTCGGCGGCGGCAATTCCGCCATCTTTTTGCTGGAATCAGGGTTCCAGGCCGATACGGGCGCGCTGGGGCAGGGCGGCTTGCTGTTCGGGCGCCAGGCGTACGTCGGCCTGTCCGGCAACTGGGGTACCCTGACGCTTGGCCGCCAGTACGCGCCGAACTACACCACCATGACGACCGTCGGCGATCCGTTCGTGGCGGGCCTGGCCGGGGTGTTTTCCAGTGTGTTTGCCAATTCCGGCGCGCGCATGAACAATGCCGTCAAATATGTGTCGCCCAAGTTCAACGGCCTGAGCGGCGAAGTGGTGTATGGCGCCGGTGAAGTGGCTGGCAGCACTTCCGCCTCCAGCGTGGCCGGTGCGGCGCTGGCCTACAGCACGGGCGCGTTCAATATGCGCGTCGGCTACCAACATCGCGACAACGACACGGCGACCTTGAAAAACCAGAGCGCCGCGCGCAATACCCTGCTGGCAATGAATTACGACTGGCAGGTGGTGAAAGGCTTTTTCGCCTACGGCATCAACAAGGGCCTGAACAGTTCGCAGCTGTCGAACCCGAATGCCTACGGCCTGGCTGTGGCGGCGCGCCCCAGTATCGACAGCCGCGACCTGCTGGTCGGCGTCACCATTCCGGCCGGGCCGGGCCGCGTGATCGCCTCGTATATCCACAAGGATGATCGCACGGCGTTCAAGCAGGATGCCTCGCAATATGCGATCGGCTACAGCTACCTGCTGTCCAAACGCACCGACCTGTACGCGGCCTACGGCCAGATCAGCAACGAAAACGGCGCTTCGTACACGGTCAACTCGGCCATCGACACGGGTTCCGGCAACCGTGCCTTCAACCTTGGCATGCGCCACCTGTTCTGATGGGAGCAATGCGATGACGATAGTTTCCGCCACCCTGCGCCCCTGCGTGCAGCCGCTGGCCGACCCCACCTGGAAATTCGCCCGCGCCACCGTGCCCCGGCTCGATGGCTGGGTGCTGGTGCTCGAAGACGATAGCGGTGTGCAGGGCCTCGGCTATGCGCATGCCATTGCCGCCATTACCGGTTCCGGCGACACCGTGCGCGCGGCGCTGGAATTCCTGTTGCCGCAGCTGGTCGGGCGCGATCCGGCCGCACTGCGCCAGATCATGTCCGAGGTCGATGCGCGCCTCGCTTTCTCCAATTCTGCCAGGGCCGCCGTCGACATGGCGCTGCACGACCTGCTGGCGCGCCAGCTGAACGTGCCGCTGCATGTGCTGCTGGGCGGCGCCGTGCGCACCAGCGTCATCCAGGCGCGCATCCTGGCCATCAAGCCGCCACTGGACATGGCCGCCAACGCGGCGCGGCTGGCGGAGCAGGGCTACCGCCAGCTGAAACTCAAGCTCAGTGGCGACAGCGCGCTCGACGTGGCGCGCGTGGCCGAAGTGCGCGCGGCGGCCGGCGCGGGCGTGACCCTGACGCTGGACCCGAACCAGTCGTACGGCGTCAAGCAGATGATGTCCGCGTTTGCACGTATGGAGCAATACGACATCGCGCTGATCGAACAGCCCTTGCCGGCGTCCGACTGGGCCGGCATGAAGCTGTTGACCGACACCCTGCCGGTGGCGATCGAAGCCGATGAAAGCGCGGGCACGCTGGACGATGTGCTGGCGCTGGTCAGCGGGCGCATGGTCGACGTGATCAATCTGAAGGTGACCAAGCTCGGCGGCCTGCGCAAGTTCCTCGCTGCCGTGCAGATCTGCGAAACGGGCAATGTGACCTGCCGCGTCGGCGCCACGTTCGGGCCGGCGCTGCTGCAGTCGGTGGCCTTGCAGGCGGCAGCGTGCATCGGCAGCCTGCCGCACGGCTGCGAACTGGCCGAGCACCTGCACCTGCGCGACGATCCGTTTACGCCATTGCCGGTGATCGATGGCGACATGGCGCTGCCCACCGGCGCAGGCTGCGGGGTGGGCTATGTCTAGAAAACTGCTGTTGAAAGGAATGATCATGCTGACCATTGGTGCTGCTCCGGTGGCGCAAGCGGAACGCAGCCGCGTGCTGCTGCAGGACGGGGACACGCGGATCGACGTCATCGTCGACGGGCACGGGGACGCCATTGTGCTGCTGCCTTCGTCGCAGCGCGGCAGCGACGATCTCGACGCGGTGGCCGAAGCGCTGGCGGAGAGCGGCATGCGCGTGCTGCGACCGCAGCCGCGCGGCTTTGGCGCGAGCCGGGGCGAGATGACAGACCTGAGCTTGCACGTGCTGGCGCAGGATGTCGCCGCCACCATCCGCCAGCTCGGCGGCGGGCGCGCCATCGTGGCCGGCCATGCCTATGGCCACTATGTGGCGCGCGTGGCCGATCTCGATCACCCGCAACTGGTGCGCGGCGTGGTGATGCTGGCCAGCGCCAGTGCCAGTGCGGACACGTCGCTGCCGGCATCGCTCGATATCGCGGCCGACAGCGCCCAGCCGGAAGCACGGCGCCTCGACGCCTTGCGCCGCGCTTTTTTTGCGGCCGGCAACGATCCGCGCCCTTGGCTGGAGGGCTGGCAGCCGGAGCTGGCGGCGGTTTACCGCAAGGCGGCCAAAACGCCTGCGCGCTCGATCTGGTGGCCGGTCAGCCATGCGCCCGTGCTCGATCTGCAGGGCGCAGAGGACCCGTGGCGGCCGCGCGCCAGCGCGTCGGAAGTGAAGGATATTTTGAAGGAAAAGGCGACGGTGGTGGTGGTGCCGCATGCCAGCCATGCGCTGCCGGTGGAGCAGCCGAAGGCGGTGGCCAGGGCGATATCGGAATGGGCGGCCAGCGTTCCTCGTTAAGCACGTAGATCGGATTAGCGAGGCGCAGCCTCGCGTAATCCGACAACATTGATGGCGCCGTGGGTGGTGTCGGATTACGCGCTACGCGCTAATCCGACCTACGTCCTTCGACGTATTTTCACCGTCCCTGGAATACCGGCGCACGCTTTTCCCTGAACGCCGCCTGCGCCTCCCTCGCATCTTCCGTCAAGCCGATCGCCGCCGTCATGTCCTGCTCATAGCGGTACCCATCGCGCAAGCTCATGTCCTCGATCACGTTCATCGTGTGCTTGCCCATGCGCGTCGAGACCGGGCTCTTGGCGGCGATGGTGGCGGCCAGCGCCAGGGCGGCCGGCAGCAGTTCTTCCGGCGTGGTGCACTCTTCGACGATGCCGAGGCGGTACAGTTCTTCGCCGCCGACGCGGTAGCCGGTCAGCGCCATGCGGCGCAGCCGCGAGTGGCTGAACAGGCGCATCGCATGGCGGCAGCCGCCCAAGAGGCCCACATCCACTTCCGGCAGTCCCAGCGATGCCCTGGTCGAGGCGATCAAAATGTCCGATGAAGCCACCATCGCCAGGCCCGAGCCGAGCGCCGCGCCGTTGATGGCGGCGATCACGGGTTTGCTGCATTCGCGGATCGCGTGGAAGCATTCGCGCGTGCGGCGCGAGTGAGCCATCAGGTCGCCCGGATGTTTGATGTTCTCGGCGCGGCCTTTCAGGTCGGCGCCGGCGCAAAAGACCTTGCCGGCGCCCGTCAGCACCACGGCGCGGATCGCGGGCGTTTCCGAAATGATGTCGAGCGCCTGCGTCAGTTCGTCGTTCAGGATGCGTGTCAGGGCGTTGACGGGCGGGCTGTCGAGCGTCAGCAAGGCTACATGGCCGTCAATGCGCACATTGAGCTGGGTGTAGTTGTCCATGTTGTACATATCAGTTTCCTTGTTGGGTATCGAAGCCGTACAGCGCGGCCGGATTGTCGACCAGGATGGCCTGGCGGGTGGCCGCATCGGGCACCCAGTCATGGAACAGGTCGAGCAACTGGCCGGCGTCCGGCGACTGCTCGCCCATGCGCACGAACGGCCAGTCCGAACCCCACAGCAATCGCTGCGGATTGGCCGCCACCAGCGCATCGTGGAACGGTTTCAGATCCAGGTAATCGGGCGCCTGTTTCGACACGCGGCACAGCGACAGCTTGATCCAGATCTCGCCAGCTTTGAGCGCCTTCAATACATACTGAAACGCCGGATCATCGACACCGCGCTCGGTCTTCAGGCAGGCCATATGGTCGAGCACCAGCGGCACGCCGGTGGCCAGCAGCGGCGGCAGCAGCTGTTGGTAATCGTCGAGCGGGGCCCACAGCTGCGCGTGCAGGCCGATCGATTTCATCACCGGCGCCATCGCCAGCAACTGGTCGGCGCCGACGCTGCCGACATAAGGCTGGCCTTGCGGATCGCGTACTTCCACGAAGCGCAGGCCGCGAATGCCGCCGTCATGCAGCTGCTGCAACTGTTCCGGCGTGGCGCCGCTGCCGGCCACGCCGATGCCGCGCACGCGGCCATTGCTGGCGGCAATCGCGTCGAGCATGGGCGCGGCGTCATCGCCATACGGCGCCGGCTGCACCAGCACGCCGCGCGCGGCGCCGAGGATATCGAGCATGGCCAAATGCAGGGGAGCGGGCGCCAGCGGCGGCGCGTAGCTCGACGGATGGGCCAGAGGAAAGCGCTGGTACGGCCCGAACACGTGGGCGTGCGTATCGCAGGCGCCGGGCGGCAAGGGCTGGCGCGGCGGATTGGGCCGGCGCGGCGTGACGGTATCGAACAGGGTACTCATGATTGCGCCTTCGGCAGTTCGGTCAGCACGCCTTCGGCATTGCCGGCCACGGGATGCAAGGGCAAGGGCGTGTCGATGTCGGGCAGGGGAATATGGTGGGCGTTGAGCGTCATCGCCACCATCGAGTAGTAGCCGATAATGGCCGTCAGCTCCACGGTGCCCGCTTCGCCAAACATGGCCAGCACTTCCTGGTAGGCCGCTTCGCCGACCACGCCGCGCTGCAGCAGCTGGCGCGCATATTCATATACGGCGCCGTCCCTGACGTCGTCGAAGCGCGGCGGCGCGGCCAGCAGCAGGGCGTCGATCACGGCTTGCGGCAGGCCGGCGTCCTGTGCGGCGGCGGCATGGATATGCCATTCGAGCTGGCTGTTCCAGCGCCGCGCGGCGACCAGGATCGCCAGTTCGCTGGCGCGCGGCGAAATGCTGGTGCCAAAGCGCAGCAGGGCGCCCATTTTCTGCCAGCGGTCGGCCAGCTCCGGGTTGTGCAGCGCGGCGCGCAGCGGCCCGACCAGGCGCGCGCGCGGGCCCTGGATGATGTCCTGGTAGACCCGCAGCTGTTCCGCGTTCATGGTCTCCGGGGTGGGGAAAGAAATACGTGTCATGGTTGCTTGATCCTTGTATTGGCCTGCGACGTCAGATTACGCCGTCGTTTTTCCATTGCGCGATGCGCTGCCCGTCAAACCCGAGCCCGGCCAGCACTTCGTCCGTATGCTCGCCCAGCAGCGGCGCGGCGCGCTCGAACACCAGTTCGGCTTCGGTAAAACGCATCGGGCTGCGGATCTGCGGCACCGTGCCGGCGGTCGGATGCGGCAGGTCGATGCGCATCTTGCGGTGCTTGACCTGTTCGTCTTCCAGCACCTGCGCAATGGTGTTGATCGGGCTGCATGGCACGCCCGCTTCGTCGAGCAGGGCGACCCAGTCTTTCATCGGTTTTTGCAGGAACAGCTCGGCCATCTGCGGCAGCAGAGTGGCCTGGTTGCGCACGCGCGCGCCGTTGCTGGCGTAGCGTTCGTCGCTGACCCACTGCTCGCAGCCGGCCACCTGGCAGAACTTGGCGAACTGCGAGTCGTTGCCGACCACCAGCACGATATGGCCGTCGGCGCAGGCGAACACGTCCTGCGGCTGGATATTCGGGTGCTTGTTGCCGGTGCGCTTGGGCGTCTTGCCCGACACCAGATAGTTCATGCCCTGGTTGGCGATCGAGCCGACCATCACGTCGAGCATGCCGATATCGATATAGTCGCCCAGGCCCGATTCGCTGCGGCGCGCCAGCGCGGCCAGCACCGCCACCGAGGTGTACATGCCGGTCATCAGGTCGACGATGGGCACGCCCACTTTTTGCGGGCCGCCGCCGGGCAGGTCGTCGCGCTCGCCCGTCACGCTCATCAGGCCGCCCATGGCCTGGATCATGAAGTCGTAGGCGGCGTTGTCGGCCTTCGGGCCGTCCTGGCCAAAGCCGGTGACGGAGCAATAGATCAGGCGCGGGTTGATTTCTTTCAGGCTGGCGTAGTCGAGGCCGAACTTGGCCAGCGTGCCCACCTTGTAGTTCTCCAGCAGGATGTCCGATTGCAGCGCCAGCGCGCGCACGATCTGCTGGCCTTCGACGGTATTGAGGTCGACCGTGACCGAGCGCTTGCCGCGGTTGGCGGACAGGTAGTAGCCCGACTCGCGCGTCTCGTTGCCGTCCTGGTCTTTCAGGAACGGCGGACCCCAGCTGCGGGTGTCGTCGCCGACTTTCGGCCGCTCGACCTTGATGACATCGGCGCCGAGATCGGCCAGGACCTGGCCCGACCACGGGCCGGCCAGGATGCGGCTCAGATCGAGCACTTTGATATGGGATAGTGGACCAGCCATGGAAAACTCCTGTATTGGGTAATTGCGGCGGACATACTCGCCCGGCCGTGAAGAATCAGGTTTGCGCGTCGTCTGGCGCGGTGGCGATCACGGACGGGCGCTGTTCGAATTGCGCGTGCCAGGCCGCCAGCAGCGGGCGCGTGGCGCGCCAGCCCAGGTCCGGGAAGCGGTAGTCGATATACGACAGCATGCAGCCGACGCTGACGTGGCCGATATCGAAACCGTCCTGCGCCAGCACTTGCGCTTCCTGCTCCAGGCGGTCGAGCGAGCCGTTGATCTTCAGCGAGAAGGCAGCCAGCCACTCGGGCAGCTGCTGCGCTGCGGTCTTCATGCGTTCCTGGCGCCACAGCAGCAGCACCGCCAGCATGCCGTCGGCCAGCGCCTGGCGGCGCAGGGCCAGCCAGCGCTCAGGCCCTGCTGGCGGGAAGAATGGCGCGCCGTCGTGCAGGCTGTCCAGGTATTCGCAAATGACGGGGGAGTCGTACAGGGGCTGGCCGTCGTCCAGCACCAGCGTGGGGATCTGGCTCAGAGGATTGTCGGCCAGGATGGCGGGATTCGGCGTGGCCATGGCCGCTACCGAGCGTACGTGACCGACGCGCGCTTCGAGGCCGGTTTCCTTGAGCAGGACGGTGACCTTGCGGACAAACGGGGACCGTGGGGACCAGTGAAGTTTCATGCCATTCCTTTTCAGTGTAGAAAAGCGATGGCCTCGACCATCACTTCAGTTTAATGTCGAGGCGAACCACGTCGCCCCGGTAAATTCCCTGTCCGACAAACACCAGGCAGCCGTCGCGGTCGACCGCCGAGCGGGCCACGTGCGCCACCGGCGCGTTCAGCGGCAGCTGCAGCAGGGCCGCCAGGTCCGGATCGGCCGAGCCCAGGGTCAGCGTCTGGTGCGCCTCGGCGATTTCAAGACCCGGCAGCTCGCGCAGGATGCGCATCGAGGTCTTGGTCTCGAACGACTCCGGCGCGATGCGCTCGCACAGGCGCTCGTCGATATACACGTCGCCCAGGTAATACGGCTTGCCGTTGCGCCAGTGGCGCCGCCGCCAGTGCTGGTAGAACGGCGCCATGCTGCCGACCATCGGATCGGGCGGGGCGGGCGACAGCCGCTCGCGCTGCGTCAGAATCTCGATCGTCACGCCATCGGGCGCGATCAGCTGGCCCGACCAGTCCGACGCCACTTCGCACCAGAACTGTTCCTGCGGCTTGCCGATCACGAACGTGCCCTTGGCGCGGTAGCGGGCGATCAGCTTTTCCGCTTCCAGCAGATCGAGCGCCTGGCGCACAGTGGCGCGCGCCACCTGGCACTCGGCCGCCAGTTCGTCGACGGTCGGAATCTGCCCGCCCACCTGCCACTGTCCCGACTCCACGCGGCGCCGGAACAGGCTGGCCAGCTGCACGTAGCGCGACGCTGCGCTGCGGCTGAAATCGATGGCGCCGGCTGCGTTGGCTGGACCTGGAACTGGGGCTGGTTTCATCAAACTCTCTCTGAGGGGATATCACAATGTTGTTATTATGACTCAATCAGTTGATGAACCAGCTTTTCGAACTATCGGACCGTTTTTTCCTCTCAGGCCCCCTGGAACTGCGGCGCGCGTTTTTCCAGGAAAGCGCGCATGCCTTCCTGCTGGTCCTGCGTGTCGAACAGCAGCTGGAAGGCCTTGCGCTCGAGCAGCAGCGCACTTTCCAAAGGCGCGTCCTGGCCCTGCTGCACCACTTCGCGGATCGCGCGCACGGCCAGCGGCGGCATGGCGGCGATCGTCGCCGCCAGCGCCAGCGCGCGGTTCAGCGCCTCGCCGTCCGGGCACAGTTCCGACACCATCCCGCAGGCAAACGCCTGCGTGGCGGTGACCGCTTCGCCGGTCAGCATCATGCGCAGCGCCTGGTATTTGCCGATGGTGCGCAGCAATCGCTGCGTGCCGCCGGCGCCCGGCATGATGCCGACGCGGATTTCCGGCTGGCCGAAACGCGCGCCCTCGGCGGCCACGATCAGGTCGCAGGCCAGCGCCAGTTCGCAGCCACCGCCCAGGGCATAGCCCTCGACGGCCGCGATCAGCGGTTTTGTGCTGTGGCGCAGGGTCGTAAATACCTGGTCGGTCGCGTTCAAGGTATGGCTGGTGGGCGTCATGTCCAGCATTTCATCGATATCGGTGCCGGCCACAAAATAGCTGCCGGCGCCCGTCAGCACGATGACCTTGACGCCATCGTCCGCGCCCAGCTGCAGCACGAAATCGGTCAGCAGGCGCTTGACTTCCAGGTTCAGCGCATTGCGCCGCGCCGGCCGATCGATGGTGATGACGGCCACGCCGGGCGCGGCGATCGAAAAGCTGACGGGTGGCTTGGTGCGTGCATCAGTCATTGCGCCTGCTCCCGGTAAAACGGCTGGCCGGTCAGTGCGCGGCGCGCCAGCAAGGGCGAACTGCGGTAGCGCTCTTCGCCATAGGTGGCCGCCAGGTTGGCCAGCACGCGCTGCACCAGGGGCGTGCCGATGCTGTCGGCCCAGGCCAGCGGTCCGCGCGGATAATTGACGCCATTGACCATCGCCAGGTCCGTGTCCTGCACGCTGGCGATGCCTTGCTGGACCACCTCGGCCGCTTCGTTGGCCAGCATGGCGACCGTGCGCATCACCACCATGCCGGGCGCGTCGTCGATCACGATCACCTGCTTGCCCAGTGCCTGGAAAAATCCCGTGACCGTTGCCAGCGCGCCGGCTGGCGCCTGGTCGGCGCAAGCGAGGGCGATGGCGGTGGCTTTTGCATAATCGAGCGCCAGGTCGAACAGCACCGATACCTCGGCGTTCGCAGCATGACGCGCGGTGGCGCTGCGGCCATCGCTCAAGGCGACACCCACGCCGGCAATGCGCAGCACGCCCTTGCCGGCGGCATAGCTGACATCGATGCCGGCAGCCTGCGCCAGCGCGGCCAGCGGCGCCGCTACGCCAAGGTCGCCTTCGACCACGATGGCGGCAGGCGCCGCCTCAAGGGCGGCAAACGGCGCCACAGGATTGGCTGCATCGGCGCCATATTGATAGAAGCCGCTGCCGGTTTTCTTGCCCAGCCAGCCTGCATCGACCAGGTCCTTCTGCTGCAGCGACGGCGTATAGCGCGCGTCGCCGTACAGCGCGTCGTAGACCGAGCGCGTGACGGCGTAGTTGACGTCGTGGCCGATCAGGTCCATCAGCTCGAAGGCGCCCATGCGAAAGCCGCCGCTGCCGCGCAGGATGGCGTCGATCGAGGCCACGCCGGCCGCGCGTTCCGTCAGCAGGCGCAGCGCTTCGCCGTAGAACGGACGGGCCACGCGGTTGACGATAAAGCCCGGCGTC
Source organism: Janthinobacterium sp. (assembly GCF_031995485.1). Lineage (NCBI taxonomy): Bacteria > Pseudomonadati > Pseudomonadota > Betaproteobacteria > Burkholderiales > Oxalobacteraceae > Janthinobacterium > Janthinobacterium sp. Next base: position 229,001 of record NZ_DAMAGB010000002.1, on the reverse strand, counting down.
GAGGCGCAGCGCACCGGCACCTTGTTCCAAGCCAGCGCGGTGGCGAACAGGGTGTCGGCCACCGCTTGCGCGGTGACCTTGCCGCTGACGATTTCCACCAGCGGCAGTACCGGGGCCGGGTTGAAGAAATGCAGGCCGGCCACCTGCTGCGGGCGCTGCAGGCGGGCCGCGATCGCGGTCACCGACAGCGACGAGGTGTTGCTGGCGATGATGGCGTTCGGCGCCAGCAGCGCTTCGACTTCGGCCAATACCCTGGCCTTGATGTCGATGTTCTCGACGATGGCTTCGATCACCAGCGCCGCCTTCGACAGGTCGGCCAGGTGCGCGCCGCGCTGCAGGCGGCCCAGGCGGTCGAGGCGGGTGGCCTCGTCGATCTTGCCCCTGGCCTGCAGGCGCTGGTAGGCGTCGGCGACCGAGGCGATGCCACGGTCGAGCGCGGCCGGCGCCGCGTCGTGCAGCACCACATGGTGGCCTGCGTTCAGCGCCACCTGGACGATGCCGCTGCCCATGGCGCCGGCGCCGATCACGCCGATCAGATCAGTTGCTTGTAATGCGCTCATATCTTTTTCGCTTGATGGTAATGAATTATTTCGCAGTGGCCGGCTTGACCAGCGCTTCGGGTTTCACGCCGATCAGCAGGGTCACGGCGCCGAACAGCATCAGGGCGGCAAAGTAGTACTGGCCCATCGCCAGGCTGCCCGTGGTCGACGACAGCCAGCCCACCAGCATCGGGCTGAACACGCTGCCCAGGCCCGCAAAGGTGCTCAGCAACGCGATGCCGCCGGCCGCTGCCTTGCCGCTCAGGAACGACGATGGCAGGGTCCAGAACGGTCCGGTCAAACCCAGCGTGCCGGCCGTGGCCAGGGTCAGCATCAGCAGCGACAGCGGTACGTTGCTTTGTACCGATGGCAGGCTGGCCCAGCCGATGGCGGCGCAGAACGCGGGGATGGCCACGTGCCAGCGGCGCTCGCCGGTGCGGTCCGAATGGCGCGCATTCATGTACTGCACGATCAGCGCGATCAGGAACGGAATCACGGACAGGATACCGATGGTCATCACGTTGTCGATGCCCGACTTGCGGATAATGGTCGGCAGCCAGAAGAACACGCCGCCGGTGCTGACCAGTACCGCAATGCCCATGCCGGACAGCCAGTACAGTTTCGGGTCGCGGATCGCGTCCATGTAGGAATGCTCGCCGCCGTTCTTGCTGGCGCTGACGCTTTTCGCCAGGTCTTCGGTGATGATGTTTTTCTGCGACGCCGTCAGCCATTTGGCGGAAGCGGGACCGTCCTGCAGGTAGAAGTACGCCACCAGGCCCAGGGCGCAGGCAGGCAGGCCTTCGACGATGAACATCCACTGCCAGCCCTTCATGCCGGCCACGCCTTCGAATGTGTGCATCAGCCAGCCCGACAGCGGACCGCCCAGCATGCCGGCCAGCGGAATCGAGGCGGTAAACAGCGCATTGAAACGCGCGCGGCGGTTCAACGGCACCCAATAGGTGAGATACAGCAGCATGCCGGGGAACATGCCCGCTTCGGCGGCGCCCAGCAGGAAGCGCATCACATAGAAGTGGGTCGAGGTCTGCATGAAGGCCATGCCGGCCGAGAACACGCCCCACAGCACCATGATGCGCAGCAGCGTCTGGCGCACGCCGTTCTTGTGCAGCACCATATTGCTGGGCACTTCAAACAGGATATAGCCGACATAGAAAATGCCGGCGCCGATGCCGTAGATGGCGTCGTTGAAACCGAGGTCGGTCACGAAATGCAGTTTGGCGAAACCGATATTGGCGCGGTCGATAAAGGCCACGATATAGCACAACATCAGGAAGGGCATGATGCGCCACAGGACCTTGCGGTAGACCGCGTTGGCCTCCAGGTCGCGCGCGCTGGTGTTCGATACCGGCTGCGCGTGCGCGCTCCGGACTGTATCGGCTGTACTCATAACTATCTCCAGGGGCTGGTTTTTATTTTTATCATGATGGGGCGGCCATGAACAGCAAGATCGGTGGCACGCCGGCAAAAACGCTAAAAGTATTATAGGTCAGTTTTATGACCTTTATGCGAAAAATTTTTGCCGTGGTGGTTTTTTGCACTTAGCCGTTTTTGGCCAGCTCGGATAGATGCTGCTCGATGGCAAACACGTGCGCGTCCACCTTGCCCAGTTCGCGCAGCGCACTGGCCAGGTGCAGCAGGTAGTCGCTGTTCGGGCCGCTGGGGCCGCTGGAGCGGGCGATCTGGCGCGCGATGTCGAACTCCGAGGCGGCGCCGAGAAAGGCCGCGTTTTCCTCGTTGGCGATATAGACCAGGCCGTCGGTGCTGCTGCCGTCGTCAAACGTGATGGCGGTGGCCAGCCGCAGGTAGCCGTTCTTTTCGCGATGGTCGAGGTGGGCAAACACTTCTGGCGTGATCAGGTAGGCCATGCCGTCGCAGACGGCGCCCGCCTGCGGCACGATGGTGGCCACGCGGCCGGGTGCCAGCGGCGTGCCGCGATGATCGTGCGAGCCTTGCCAGAAGCGCCGCGTCCAGCCGGCGATGCTGGCCGGGCGCCGCTCGATGTAGGGAAAGTCCGCCTTGTAGATCAGCGAGCCGTATCCGAACAGCCACACCTCGCTGTGGCCGTCGAAGCGGCTCATGCGCTGGTTGATGGCGAGGGTGGCGGCGTCGATATCGGACAGTGCGGTGATGGCAGGCTGGCTCATGGCGGCAGTAGCGATGGAGTGATCCGCGATTATACGGGCGCCGCCCCCATGCTGCTGCCGATGTTCCATTCGTGCGTGTCGACGAACTTGAACAGGAAAGCGATAAAGCTTTCGGCGGCCGGCGACAGCGAACGCCCGGTCTTGGTGTAGACGAAAAAGCGCCGTGTCAGTTCCGGCTCGTGCAGGGTACGCATCTGCAGCCGGTACAGCTTGACCATCGGTTCCGCATACGGCAGGCACACCGTGATGCCCAAGTTGGCGCTGACCATGGCCAGCGCGGTGGTCATGAAGGTCACCTCGTTATAGGGTTTGAGCGACTGCTCGCGGAACGCGCCATGCATGTCGCGCAGCAGCCGTTCCGTAAACTGCCCCTGCAGCGCAATGAACGGGTAGTCGCCCACGTCGGCCCAGGTCACCTTGTCTTTCTGCTGCAGCGGATGCTGCTCGGGGAACACCAGCACGAACGGCATCTCGAACAGCACCTGCGCCGAGATCTCGGCCGTCGGGTCGCGCTCGGGGCCGATGCCGAAATCGACTTCGCCGCTGAACACGCGCGCCGACACATTCTCGACCGGGCAGTCGACCAGGCGCAGCTGCACCTCCGGGTGCGCCTGGCGGTAGGCGGCGATCACTTCCGGCAGCAGGGTGCACGACATCATCTGCGGCGCGGCGATGCGCACCATGCCAGTTTTCAGGGCCTTGCGCTGGGCGATGCCGGCCATCGCGCCATCGAGATCCTCGATCATCTTTTCAAACAGCGGATACAGTTCGCGGCCAATCTCGGACAGCTGCGTCTTGCGCGTGCTGCGCTCGACCACGCGCACGCCGAGCACGCTCTCGAGTTCCTTGATCAGGCCGCTCAGGGCCGATTGCGTGACATGCAGGTATTCGGCCGCCAGCGTGAAACTGCCGGTCCTGGCAAGGGCAACAAGGGCGCGCATCTGGCGCAGGCTGGGACTCATAAGGTAATCCGATAAATCAAGAGGTAAATATCGTTTGCATGATAGCGTCAAGACGATTCTAATGGTGAAAAATACTTACTGACGGAGACACGCACCATGACCATCAAGCAGATCCACCACGTTGCCTACCGCTGCCTCGACGCCAAGCAGACCGTCGACTGGTATGTCAAGCATCTGAACATGAACTTCGTGCTGGCGATCGCCGAGAACGAAGTGCCGTCGACCAAGGCGCCGGACCCGTACATGCACGTATTCCTCGACGCGGGGCAGGGCAATGTGCTGGCCTTCTTCGAGCTGCCGACCCAGCCTGCGATGGACCGCGACCGCAATACCCCGGCCTGGGTGCAGCACCTGGCGCTGGAAGTGGCCAGCATGGACGAACTGCTGGCCGCCAAGGAGCGCCTGGTGGCGGCCGGCATCAGCGTGATCGGCCCCGTCAACCATGCGATCTTCCAGTCGATCTACTTCTTTGATCCGAACGGCCACCGCCTGGAACTGGCGGTCAATACCGGCACGCCGGAGATGATGGCCAAGCTGGACGCCGTCAAATGGGAGATGCTGGAAGAATGGTCGCAAACGCGCCGCGCGCCAAAACACGCCGCCTGGATGCACGCGCCCGCCGAAGCCTGATCCGTCAGATATCCTTACCGAATACCACGCCATACAAGGAATACCATGAAACTCGCCACCCTCAAGAACGGCAGCCGCGATGGCGCGCTGGTCCTCGTCAGCCGCGATTTGCGCCAGTATCAGCCTGTCCCCGCGATTGCCGCCACCTTGCAGGCCGCGCTCGACGACTGGGATGCCATCGCGCCGCAGCTCGAAGCCGCCTATGCCGTCCTGAACGCGGGCCAGTCGCCCGATGCGCAGCCGTTCGATCAGGCTCTGTGCCACTCGCCGCTGCCGCGCGCCTACCAGTGGGCGGACGGCTCGGCCTATATCAACCACGTGGAGCTGGTACGCAAGGCGCGCAATGCCGAAGTGCCCGCGTCGTTCTATACCGATCCGCTGATGTACCAGGGCGGCTCGGACAGCTTTGTCGGCCCGCGCGATCCCATCTTTGCACTGTCGGAAGAATGGGGCATCGACCTGGAAGCGGAAGTGGCGGTGATCACGGGCGATGTGGCGATGGGCGTCAGCGTGGCCGATGCAGCGCAGGCTATCCGCCTGGTCATGCTGGTCAACGACGTCTCGCTGCGCAACCTGATACCGGGCGAACTGGCCAAGGGTTTCGGCTTCTTCCAGTCGAAAGCGGCCAGCGCGTTTTCTCCGGTCGCCGTCACGCCGGACGAACTGGGTTCCGACTGGGCGGACAGCAAGCTGCAGCTGCCGCTGCTGGTGGAACTGAATGGCCAGCCGTTCGGCAAACCGAATGCGGGCGACGACATGACCTTCAATTTTGCGCAGCTCGTTGCCCATGCGGCCAAGACGCGCGAACTGGCGGCCGGCACCATCGTCGGCTCCGGCACGGTATCGAACAAGCAGGGCAATCTGTTCGGTTCGAGCATCGAGAACGGCGGCGTCGGCTACTGCTGCCTGGCCGAAGTGCGCATGTATGAAACCATCGAGCACGGCGCGCCCAAAACGGGCTTCCTGAAATTCGGCGACACCGTGAAAATCGAGATGCGCGACAGCGCGGGCACCAGCATTTTCGGCAGTATCGAGCAGGGCGTCGCGCCGTATGCCGGTAACACGCGCGGCTGCAACTGAAAGGAACCGCTGCCATGAAGCTGTACACCTACTTTCGCAGCTCGGCCGCCTACCGCGTACGCATCGCCCTGAACCTCAAGGCAGTGGAGTACCAGGCGGTGCCCGTGCACCTGCTGCGCGGCGGGGGCGAGCAATTGGCCGACGCCTATCGCCAGGTCAATCCGTCGGCGCTGGTGCCCACGCTGGAAGACGATAACGGCGTGGTGATCGGCCAGTCGCTGGCGATCCTCGAATACCTGGAAGAGACGCGTCCCAAGCTGCCGCTGCTGCCCGGCGACGCGGCCGGCCGCGCCCACGTGCGCGCGCTGGCCTTGACCCTGGTGGCCGACACCCACCCGCTGGGCAACCTGCGCGTGCTCAAATATATCAAAGGGGAACTGGGACAGAGCGAACAAGCCAAGCTGGCCTGGCAGCAGCACTGGCTGCGCGAAGGGCTGGTCACGTTCGACGCGATGCTGGCCCGCGCCGGCAGCACGGGCCCATACTGCCATGGCGATACGCCGACCCTGGCCGATTGCTGCCTGGTGCCGCACCTGTTCAGTGCGCGGCGCTTCGAGGTCGACCTGGCACCGTTTCCGAAGCTGGTGCGCATCGATGCCGCGTGCGCGCAGTTGCCTGCGTTCCAGCTCGCGCATCCGTCGCGCCAGCCGGACGCCGAGTAGGGCTTAACCTGCTTCGACCCGGTTCCTGCCGCCGTGCTTGGCGCGGTACAGGGCCTGGTCGGCACGGATCAGCAGGTCGGTCAGGCTGTCCGGTCCCAGCCGGGCGGCGCCACCGCTGGCGGCATCGTTCGAAGTGGCGCCGATGCTGACCGTCAGGCGTATCGGCTGGCCGCCGCCGCTGTCGACCTGCATGCCCTCGATGGCCACGCGCAGCCGTTCGGCCGCCTCCAGCGCCACCGCCAACGGCGTTTCCGGCATCAGCAGCACGAATTCCTCGCCGCCGAAGCGCGCCGCCGTATCCATGCCGCGCGTCATGCCGCGCAGTACCTGCGCCACGGCGACGATGGCGCGGTCGCCCGCGTCATGGCCATGGTGGTCGTTGATGCGCTTGAAGTGATCGATATCGATCATCAGCAGCGACAGGGTGTGGCCAAAGCGCTGGCCACGCTCGATTTCCTCGGCGATGCGCAAGGTCATCTTGCGGCGGTTGCCCAGTTCCGTCAGCGGATCGGTGGTGGCTTGCTGCTCCAGCCGGGAGTTGGCCACCAGCAGTTCCAGCGTGCGCCGCAGGACCCGTTCTTCCAGCTTGTTGCGCTCCTCGTTGAGGATGGCCAGGGTGGCGCGCCGGCCGCGCAGCGCGATCACCAGCGCCGCGATCAGCGCCGCCTGCAGCGCCAGCAGCGTCAAGCCGGCAATGATCTGCGTGTGGTACAGCGTCCACAGTCCCTGCGGCTGGTTCAGGATGCGCGCGCCGGCCGGCAGGTTGCGCAGGCCGAAGCGCTCTATCGCGCCATCGTCGAATATCGTCGCCTGCATGCCGGCCGGATCGGGCGCGCGGCCCTGCAGAATGCGCGCGATGGTGCGCCCGACCTTTTCCGCGCTGATCACATGGCCGCCGACCACGCCGGGCAGGATCAATGATTCCACGCTGGTGAAAATCGGCACCGCACTGCGCGCCGCCAGGTCGCGCGCGATGTCGGGCGGCGTTACCCGTGCGCCCTGGGCGTCGCGGTAGACGGGCAGCAGATAGATGGCGCTGCCGGCACCCAGCGCCTCGGTATGGCGGCGCAACTCTTCCAGGCTCAGCTTGTCCCAGTAATCAAACGTGATCCGCCCTTGGTAGCGCACGGCAGCCGCGCGGATGGCGGCGATCCAGTCGCGCCCGCGCGCGCTGCCGTCGCCGACCACTGCGATATGGCGCAGCGCCGGCGTGACCTGCGCGATGACGGCCAGCGCACGCGGAAAATCGTGGACCACGTCGAGGTTGGCGCCATCGGCCGGCGCCCAGCCCTTCTTGCCCTGGTTGACATAAAAGCGCGGCACGCCGGGAAACAGGTTCGGATGATCGCTGAGGAAGCGCGCCGCCAGGTAGTTTTCGGTGATGATGGCGTCCAGCCGCACGCTCGCATATTTGGTGCGCAGATAGGTTTCCAGCCCGGCCACCGCCTGGCGCTCGCCCACGCGCACCGAATCGAGCCGCTCTTCGAAGATGCCGGGCGTGCTGTTCCAGTTCTGGTTGGCCAGTTCGGCGTTCAGTCCCCGGCGTATCAGCGTCTGCCACAGCGATGAGGCATCGCTGCCCAGCGAATACAGCACCAGCACCTGGCGCGGCGACTGGCGCGCCAGGTGCTGGTGCGTTGCCACCTCCAGGCCTTGTGCCGCATTCCCTTGCTTCAAGCCCAGCCATAGCAGCAGCGCCAGTAGGCAGAGGCGCGCGGTGCGGGGTGGCAGGTGAAAATTTACGCAGAGCATGAGTGTGGAAGCCGGGAAGGACGCGATGCCACGGGCGGCTGGAATAATCCGGGGAAAACCGATGAGGGGCTGGAAGCGGAGTCTAGCATTTTTACATTCCTCGCGGGCATTATATCTACATTTTTTGGCAATAATATTGCCGCATTTTCAACCCTGGAAAAGCCGATAACTTTAGCCATTCTGCAAGTATTGTGCCTGTATTCAGTTACAATTTCGCTTTTATCTTGTTTGGCCAACGCAATTGTTGCGCGCGTGACGATAGCGTGCGCGAAAGTCCGAGGAATATGCAAATCAGTAACGTTGAAGAATTGATGGCCTGGATCGCCGCTGGCGGCATCCCCGACTATCTGCACTTCTGGGGCCACACCCCGGCCCAGGCGCAGATTGCCGACAAGAGTTGCCTGAGCCAGTGGTTTCCGTCGCCGTTCAGCCTGGCCGGCGTGCGCTATGCCACGGCCGAGCATTACATGATGGCGCAAAAGGCCGCCCTGTTCGGCGACATGGCCGTACAGGCGCGCATCGTGGCGGCCGAGCGCCCATCGGAAGTGAAAAAGCTGGGCCGCGAAGTGGCCAATTTCGATGCGAAGACGTGGGAGGCGGCGCGCGCCGGCATCGTCTTCGACGGCAACCTCGCCAAGTTTTCGCAAAAGCCCGCGCTGCGCAAGTTCTTGCTGGCTACCGGCGAGCGCATTATTGTTGAAGCCAGTCCGGTCGACCGTATCTGGGGGGTGGGCCTGGCGTCGGACAATCCGCGCATCCAGGATCCGGCGCGCTGGGATGGTTTGAACCTGCTGGGATTCGAGCTGATGCGCGTGCGCGCGGCGCTGCGCGGCTAGACCAAATGTTGTTTTCCTGCCGCCGCGATCGCTGTCGTGGCCGGCACGGCCTCGTCCCGGCCTCCGGAAATGGAGGCTCTCTGACAAACCTTCGCAGATTTGATATACTTGACTAAATCATTCAACTACTCAGGGTTTGAGCAGTTGAAGGTAGTTGAAAAACCGGTAGTTGAAAAGCCGCAATATTTTAACCCAGTTGTTGAACAGTTTGAACCGAGGATGTATGCGTCTGACTACAAAAGGCCGTTTTGCCGTGACCGCGATGATCGATCTTGCCCTGCGCCAGGGCAAGGGACCGGTCACGCTGTCGGGCATCAGCCAGCGCCAGTCGATTTCCCTGTCCTATCTGGAACAGCTGTTCGGCAAGCTGCGCCGCCATGAGATCGTCGAGTCGATCCGTGGCCCCGGTGGCGGCTACAGCCTGGCGCGCCGCGCCGACAAGGTGACGGTGGCCGACATCATCATCGCCGTCGACGAGCCGCTGGACGCTACCCAGTGCGGCGGCAAGGAACACTGCCACGGCGCGGACGCCGCCACCGGCGCGCGCTGCATGACGCACGAGCTGTGGTCCACGCTGAACGAAAAAATGGTCGATTATCTGGATTCTGTGTCGCTGCAGGACCTGGTCGACCAGCAGAGACAAAAGAACGCCGAGCAAAGCGTGATGGTGATGCACCGTAACCATGCCACCCTCGGATAAGAATACCAAAATACTAGTTGCTGATCGCATTGGAGTTATTGATGAACGCCCCAGAAAAAAACGCAGGCCAGGTGCACTTTGAAACGGCACCGCATTTCCCGATCTACATGGATTATTCGGCCACCACGCCGATCGATCCGCGCGTCGCCGACAAAATGATTCCCTACCTGCGCGAGCAGTTCGGCAATCCGGCCTCGCGCAGCCACATGTATGGCTGGACCGCGGAAAAAGCCGTGGAAGAAGCACGCGGCCACGTGGCGGCGCTGGTCAATGCCGACCCACGCGAAATCATCTGGACCTCGGGCGCCACGGAAAGCAACAACCTGGCCATCAAGGGCGCAGCGCAGTTCTACAAGACCAAGGGCAAGCACATCATCACCGTCAAGACCGAACACAAATCGGTGCTCGACACGGTGCGCGAACTGGAACGCATCGGCTTCGAAGCGACCTACCTGGAGCCGCAGGACAACGGCCTGATCACCGTCGAGCAGCTCGCTGCCGCCGTGCGTCCGGACACCATCCTGGTCTCCGTCATGCTGGTCAATAACGAAATCGGCGTGATCCAGCCGATCGACGAGATTGGCGTGTTCTGCCGCTCGAAAGGCATCATCTTCCACTGCGACGCCGCACAAGCGACGGGCAAGGTGGTGATCGACCTGCAGAAGACCAAGGTCGACCTGATGACCTTCACGGCCCATAAAACCTACGGCCCGAAAGGGGTGGGCGCCCTGTACGTCTGCCGCAAGCCGCGCGTGCGCCTCGAAGCGCAGATGCACGGTGGTGGCCATGAGCGCGGCCTGCGTTCGGGCACCTTGCCGACCCACCAGATCGTCGGCATGGGCGAATCGTTCCGCATCGCCAAGGAAGAAATGGATGTCGAGATCGGCCGCATCAAGGCCTTGCGCGACCGCCTGGCCAAGGGCCTGCAGGAAATCGAAGAAGTCTATATCAACGGCGACATGGACCACCGCGTGCCGCACAACCTGAACGTCAGCTTCAACTACGTCGAAGGCGAGTCGCTGATCATGGCGATCAAGGATATCGCCGTGTCGTCCGGTTCTGCCTGCACCTCGGCCAGCCTGGAGCCATCGTACGTGCTGCGCGCCCTGGGCCGCAGCGACGAACTGGCGCACAGTTCGATCCGTTTCACCATCGGCCGCTTCTCGACCGAAGCCGACATCGACTTCGCCGTCAACCTGCTGAAATCGAAAGTCCACAAGCTGCGCGAGCTGTCGCCGCTGTGGGACATGTTCAAGGACGGAATCGACATTAATTCCATTCAATGGGCCGCACATTAATCACCGCAGCATCGCGGCCCTGACCGGGGCCGGCAAGAATATTTAAGGAGCATCAAAATGGCTTACTCGGACAAAGTACTCGATCATTACGAAAATCCACGCAACGTGGGCGCCTTCGACAAGGGCGATGAAACCATCGGCACCGGCATGGTGGGCGCGCCCGCCTGCGGCGACGTGATGAAACTGCAGATCAAGGTCGGCGCCGACGGCCTGATCGAAGATGCGAAATTCAAGACCTACGGCTGCGGTTCGGCCATCGCGTCGAGCTCGCTGGTGACCGAATGGGTCAAGGGCAAGACCCTGGATCAGGCGCTGTCGATCAAGAACACGCAGATCGCCGAAGAACTGGCGCTGCCACCGGTCAAAATCCACTGCTCGATCCTGGCGGAAGACGCGATCAAGGCGGCAGTACTGGACTACAAAACCCGTCACCCAGCGGCGTAGAGCACCCGGGAAAACGTCCATGGCGGCGTTGCATTGCCTTGATCGTTTTTCAGGCGCTCCTTGGTTTGCAGGATTTGATAGCTGTTGTCCCGATGGGACAACAGTGGAGAAATAGATGATTACACTGACCGAAAAAGCGGCAAAGCACATCAACCGTTACATCGAACGCCGCGGCAAGGGCATGGGGCTGCGCTTCGGCGTGCGCACCACCGGCTGCTCGGGCCTGGCTTACAAGCTCGAATATGTCGATGAAGTGGCGGCCGAAGACAGCGTCTTCGAATCGCACGGCGTGAAAGTGTTTGTCGATCCGAAAAGCCTGCCGTACATCGACGGCACGGAACTCGATTTCGCGCGCGAAGGCCTGAACGAAGGCTTCAAGTTCCATAATCCGAACGAAAAAGACGCCTGCGGCTGCGGCGAAAGCTTCAGAATCTAACAAGCTGGCAAGTCCCTGGTCGGTGCGCTGTACTCATCGATTGAGGCACGGCGACCACCGACATCTATGCAAAATCACTTCGAATTATTCCAGTTGCCGCCGCAGTTCGCACTCGACCAGGCAGCGCTCGACAGCGCCTACCGCGATGTCCAGGGCAAGGTCCATCCCGACCGTTTCATCAATGCCAGCAGCGCCGAAAAGCGCGTGGCGATGCAATGGGCCACGCGCGCCAACGAAGCCTACCAGACCCTGAAAAGCCCGCAAAAGCGCGCGCAGTACCTGTGCGAAATCAATGGCGTCGACCTGCAGACGGAATCGAACACGGCCATGCCGGTCAGCTTTTTGATGCAGCAGATGGAGTGGCGCGAAGAACTGGGCGACGCGCGCGCCGCCAAGGACGCCGATGCGCTCGACGCGCTTGACCGCCAGCTGCGCGGCGAACGCAAGATGCTGCTGGCCCAGGTGCAGGCCCAGCTGGACGCAGCCGACTACGTGAACGCCGCGCAAAGCGTGCGCGCGCTGATGTTCCTCGACAAATTCGGCGAAGAAGTCCGTTTCGCGTTCGAGGCGCTTGAAGCCTGAGCAGCATGAGCTTCCTCCGCGCTTTATAATGCGCGCTACAGTATCTGCGGCACCACGCAATCCATCATCAAGGCACGAATACCATGGCACTTCTGCAAATTTCCGAACCCGGCATGTCGACCGCGCCGCACCAGCACCGGCTGGCCGTCGGCATCGACCTGGGCACCACCAATTCCCTGGTCGCCACCGTGCGCAACAGCATTCCTGAAGTGCTGAACGACGAAGATGGCCATGCGCTGCTGCCATCCGTGGTGCGCTACCTGCCCAACGGCCACGCGAATATCGGCTACAAGGCCATGGCCGCGCAGACCACCGATCCGAAGAACACCATCGTCTCCGTCAAGCGTTTCATGGGCCGCGGCCTGGCCGACATTGCCTATGCGGAAAACCTGCCGTATGACTTCCAGGACACGCCCGGCATGGTGCAGCTGAAAACCGTGGCCGGCGTGAAAAGCCCGGTCGAAATCTCCGCGCAGATCCTGGCCACGCTGCGCCAGCGCGCGGAAGACTCGCTGGGCGACGACCTGGTCGGCGCCGTGATCACCGTGCCCGCGTATTTCGACGACGCCCAGCGCCAGGCCACCAAGGATGCGGCCCAGCTGGCCGGCATCAATGTGCTGCGCCTGTTGAGCGAGCCGACCGCCGCTGCCATCGCCTATGGCCTCGACAGCGCCTCCGAGGGCGTGTACGCCGTATATGACCTGGGCGGCGGCACCTTCGATATCTCGATTTTGAAACTCTCCAAGGGCGTGTTCGAAGTGCTGTCCACCGGCGGCGATTCGGCCCTCGGCGGCGACGACTTCGATCGCCGCCTGTTCTGCTGGATCAGCGAGCAGGCAAAACTGGCGCCGCTGTCGGACGAAGACACGGCGATTCTGATGGTCAAGGCGCGCGAGATCAAGGAGCTGCTGTCGACCAAGGCCGAAACGAGCATCGATGCGGTGCTCAATTCGGGCGAGGAAGTCCACCTGCGCATCACGGCCGCCGACTTTGCCGCCATGACGCAGCACCTGGTGGCCAAGACCATGAACGCCATCAGGAAGGCCTTGCGCGATGCGCAGGTTGACGCCGACGATGTCGACGGCGTGGTGATGGTCGGCGGCGCCACGCGCATGCCGCACGTGCAGCGCGCCGTCAGCGAATTTTTCCACACCATCCCGCACGCCAATATCGACCCCGATAAAGTGGTGGCGCTGGGCGCGGCGATCCAGGCCAATCTGCTGGCCGGCAACCGCGCTGCCGGCGACGACTGGCTGCTGCTGGACGTGATCCCGCTCTCGCTGGGGATCGAGACCATGGGCGGGCTGGTGGAGAAAATCATTCCGCGCAATTCGACCATTCCTTGCGCGCGCGCGCAGGAATTCACGACCTTCAAGGATGGCCAGACAGCGCTGGCCGTGCACGTGCTGCAGGGCGAGCGCGAACTGGTCAGCGACTGCCGTTCGCTGGCGCGCTTCGAGCTGCGCGGCATTCCGCCGATGGTGGCGGGCGCCGCGCGCATCCGCATCACCTACCAGGTCGATGCGGACGGCTTGCTGTCGGTGTCGGCGCGCGAGCTGCGCTCGGGCGTGGAAGCGTCGATCAGCGTCAAGCCGGCGTATGGCCTGGCCGACGACGAGATCGCGCGCATGCTGCAGGATTCGTACACCTCGGCCGACGTCGACATGGTGGCGCGCGCGCTGCGCGAAGAGCAGGTCGAAGCTGAACGCATCGTGCTGGCCACGCAGTCGGCGCTCGATGAAGACGGCGCCCTGCTGGACGACGCCGAACGCGCTGTCGTCGATGGCCTGATTGCGCAGGTGCGCACGGCAATTGCCGACTCGCAAACCGGCAAGGTCGACCATCAGGCGTTGAAGCGCGTGATCGAGGCGCTGGCCGACGGCACCGAAGACTTCGCCGCGCGCCGCATGGACCGCAGCGTACGCACCGCCTTGACCGGAAAATCGCTCGACCAGGTCGCGTAAAAAAAATTGATACGGCGCGGCCGCACGAGGCGCCGCGCCCCGAATGACAGACTGAAAGAAGACACCATGCCACAAATCGTTATCCTGCCGCACGCCAAACTCTGCCCGGACGGCGCCGTGATCGAAGCTCCTGCCGGCAAGTCCATCTGCGACATCCTGCTGGAAAACGATATCGACATCGAGCACGCCTGCGAGAAATCGTGCGCCTGCACCACCTGCCATGTGCTGGTGCGCGAAGGGATCGAATCGCTGAACGAAGCGACCGAACTGGAAGAAGACATGCTGGACAAGGCCTGGGGCCTGGAGGCCGTGTCGCGCCTGTCGTGCCAGTCCATCGTGGCCGAGGCCGACCTGGTGGTCGAGATCCCGAAATACACGATCAACCAGGTCAGCGAAGGCAGCCACTAATATGGCCACTGCGATGAAATGGTCCGACATCACGGCGATCGCCGAAGCGCTGTACGACACGCATCCGGACGTCGATCCCTTGACCGTGCGCTTCACCGACCTGCATAACTGGGTGGTGAACCTGGACGGCTTCGACGACGACCATGCGCGCGGCGGCGAAAAAGTGCTCGAAGCGATACAGATGGCGTGGATCGATGAAGCGCGCTAAGGGAGCGGCAGCCGCCGCCAAGGGTGCCGGCACGGCAGCGGCCGTGCCGAAGGACGTGATCACGGCCGCCAGCAACATGCCCGAGATCAAGGAAGGCCAGTCGGTCGCGCTGCTGCAGGAACTGCATATCCTGACGCGCGACGGCAAGATGAACCAGGACAGCCGCCGCAAGCTGAAACAGGTGTATCACCTGACCCAGTTCATCGAGCCGCTGCTGCGCGAAGTGCAGCTGGACCACCCTGGTGTCTCGCTGGTGGACCACGGCGCCGGCAAGTCGTATCTCGGGTTTATTCTGTACGACCTGTTCTTCAAGAACGGCAGCGACGGCTCGCATATCTACGGCATCGAAACGCGCGAGGAACTGGTACAGCGTTCGCAGGAATTGGCTGCGAAATTCAAATTCCCCGGCATGTCGTTTTTGCCGCTGTCGGTGGCCGAGTCGACCGAATCGAGCCTGCTGCCCAAGCAGATCGATATCGTCACGGCCCTGCATGCCTGCAATACCGCCACCGATGATGCGATCCATTTCGCGCTGAAAAAGAAGGCGAAATTCATGGTGCTGGTGCCGTGCTGCCAGGCGGAAGTGGCGTCGGTGCTGAAGAAGAACAAGGGCAAGACGCTGGGCAAGAACGTGCTGACGGAACTGTGGCGCCATCCGCTGCACACGCGCGAATTCGGCAGCCAGATCACCAACGTGCTGCGCTGCCTGCAACTCGAAGCGCACGGCTACCAGGTCAGCGTGACGGAACTGGTGGGCTGGGAGCACTCGATGAAAAACGAGCTGATTATCGCCAGCTATAAAAATTTGCCGCGCCAGCGTCCGACCGAGCGGCTGCAGGAAGTGCTGCAGACCCTGGGCCTGGAAGAAATGGGGCATCGCTTCTTTGCCGAGGAACTGGCCAAGGCGACGGCCTGACTCCATCTGATGCCGTCTACTGGCGTCCTTTTCACCCCAAAAGCAACATCTGGGGTCGGACCCTGAGGGTCCGACCCCAGCATTTTGCGGGTCGATTACAATACCTGCTTTTCCTTCCTTACGTTCCCCATGACCACACCTATCGAAATGCCCACCGTCCGCCTGGCCAAGCGCCTGGCCGAAGACTTGCCCTGTTCGCGCCGCGAGGCCGAGCTGTATATCGAGGGCGGCTGGGTCACGGTCGATGGCGAACTGGTCGAAGAGGCGGGCGCGCGCGTGTCGGACAAGCAGGAGGTGGTGCTGCTGCCGAACGCCACGCTCGACGAAATGCCGCCGGTAACGATCCTGCTGCACAAGCCGGCCGGCATCAATGGCGGCGTGGGCAGCGACGGCAAGCCGGCCCTGAGCTGTTTGCGTCCCGAAGAAATCTTCACGCCCGAGAACGTGGCGCCCAGCTCCGTCACGCGTTTCCTGAAACGCCATCTGATCGGTTTGACGGTGACCAATCCGCTGGAAACCATGGCCTCGGGCCTGCTGGTGTTTACGCAGGACTTCCGCGTGGCGCGCAAGCTGGTCGATGAAGCGAAAACGGTGGAGCAGGAATTCATCGTTGAAGTGACGGGCCAGATCGCGGAAGGCGGCCTGGCGCTGCTCAATCACGGCCTGCCGTTCAATGGCAAGCCGCTGCCGCCGATGAAGGTCAGCTGGCAGAACGAGACGCGGCTGCGCTTTGCGCTGAAGAACGTGCAGCCGGGCCAGCTGGCCCATATGTGCCGCATGGTGGGCCTGGAGGTAGCCGGCGTCAAGCGCCTGCGCATCGGCCGCATCTCGATGGGCGCCATGCCCGTCGGTCAATGGCGTTACCTGCAGGGTTACGAACGGTTCTAAGCAGGGTGCTGCTGCATGTGGCTTTCGGCAAAGCTCTTCCATAGCCGCTCGGCGATGCGCAGGGCGATGGCGTCGGCCTTTTCCTGCAGCGCCGGGTTGCCCAGGCTCTCGGTGGTGGCAAAGAACAGTGTCAGCCAGCGGCGGAACATGCACGGCGTCAGATTCTCCATCTGCGCGTGCTGCGCCAGCGGCTTGCCGTGGTAGCGCATGGTGCCGCGCAGCAGGCCTGACCAGAAGTCGACCAGCGTGGCCAGGTGTTCGTCCCAATTCTGGACTTCCCGGCCGAAAACCGGGCCGAGCATGGCGTCTTCGCGGACGGCCGCATAGAAGGTGTGGACGAGCCGCGTGACTTCTTCTTCGGAACAGATTTCCGTGCGCGACTTGAGGATATGGACGTGGGGTGGGGGAGCGGTTTTCATGGCATGCCATGATGGCAGAGCTGCCCCCGGTGCTTCAATGATCCAGGTCAAGCGCCTGGAGATAGCGCTTCAGGACAGGATGTCAGGCTGCGACTTTCCGGCCTTTCTTGGCCGGCGCCGGCAACTGCACGATCTGCGTGCCCAGCAGTTTGTCGTGCAGGAACTGGCCATTGCCGGTAAACAGCGCGGTGGCCGACCAGGCCAGCATGCCGATGCCGACCGCCGACAGCGCCTGCCAGTGCTGCAGGTCCAGCGCATACGACACCAGGATGCCCGGCAGCAGCCACATCCATGACAGCACATAGCGATACGCAGCCACGCGCAGTGGCACATGGGCGTGTCCCGGCAGCACCAGTTTCAGGCGCCAGGTCTTCATCGCCAAGGTTTGGCCCTCGCGGCTCCATTGATGGATGAAATAGGCGCCCATCACCAGGAAGGCCAGGCACTGGCGCATGTGCTCGGTCAGCGGCGTATGCGCGCCCTGCACCACCAGTTCGAATACCAGGAAGGGCAGGAACAGCACGGCCAGTGCCAGCAAGGACTCATACACGATGGAAATCAGGCGCCGCTTGATGGTGGGCGTGGCGGTCAGGGCGGCGTTATTATCTGGCATGGTCGGGCAATGGTGCGGGTGTGGCGGCAGGCGTAGCCGGCGCGGTAGAGGCTGGAGCGGCCGGCGGCGCAATCGCAGGGGCCACCGCGGCCGCCGGCGTTTTGACCACAGGTACTTTTTTCGGCACGGCTTCGGCGGCCAGCTTTTTTTTCTGTTCTTCCGGCAATTGCTGGTACTGCTGCCACTGCGCCGATTTCTGGCCCGGATCGATCTTCTTGGCGCGCGTATAGTTTTCGCGCACCGTGCGGCGCTGTTCGGGCGTCAGCTTGATCCATTCGCGCATGCGCTCCTGCACGCGTGCCTGTTCGTCCGGCTTCATGCTGGCGTAGCGGTTGGCGATATCGAGCCATTTCTGGCGGCGCGGCGCGTCAAGCTTGTTCCACTCGCCGGCCAGCGGCTGCAAGGCGGCCTGCTGCGCGCGCGTCAGCTTGTTCCATGGCGAAGCGCCGGTACTTGCTGGCGCGGCCGTGTTGGCGGCGGCATGCGGCGCCGCAGGCTGGACAGTTGGTACGGCTGCGGCAGGAGCCGCGACGGGCGCGGCTTGCTGGTCTGCATATACCCAGGAGGCGCCGGCCA
Organism: Janthinobacterium sp.; assembly: GCF_031995485.1. Taxonomy (NCBI): domain Bacteria; kingdom Pseudomonadati; phylum Pseudomonadota; class Betaproteobacteria; order Burkholderiales; family Oxalobacteraceae; genus Janthinobacterium; species Janthinobacterium sp. Next base: position 210,926 of record NZ_DAMAGB010000002.1, on the reverse strand, counting down.
GCGCACAGGCGCCCAGCACGACGCCGGCGGCAGTCCAGCGCTTGCGCAGGTTCGGGCGTGCCATTATTGTGCGCGTTTCGTCAGGTAGGCGTTGAAGCCGTGGTCCATATAGGCCGACAGCGGCAGTTCGTCCGACAGCACGGCCGCGTCGAGTTCGGCCAGTTCGGCAATCTGCTGCTCCTGCTCGAACTGGTAGATGCCGGCCGCGCCGGCGACCAGCACCAGCAGCGGAATCACCACGCTCATGCGGCCCAGCCACGACAGCGGTTCGGCAAACAGCTGGCTGGCCATGCCGGCCAGGACATTCTTCCTTGCGGCAACGCGCGCGGGCGCATCGGCCTTCTTGCGCGCCAGCGCCGCCTTGCGGGCGGCCGCCAAGCGATCAGTGGTCGAGGCCGGCAGGTCGTCGAGTTTTTCGTTCAGCGCGTGGCGCACTTTGTAGGCGAAATTGAGGTCGTCGGTATTCATAGTTGTATTCCCTTGGCTTTCAGCGATTCGGCGAGCGCGTGCGTAGCTCTTGAGCAATGTGTTTTGACGCTGCCTTCGGAGCAACCCATCGCTAGCGCTGTTTCAGCCACATCCATATCCTGCCAGTAACGCATGAGGAAGGCTTCGCGTTGACGCGCGGGCAGCTTTTGTACCTCTTCATCAATCAAATCAAGCATTTGCGCGCGTTCGACCTGGTCGGCCGAAGATTCGGCGGCGCTGCTGCCTTGCTCTGATTCATATGTTTCCAGTATATCAAAGTCCTCGTGCTCGTCACCCGCTGGTTTCATGCCGGAAAACAGGCTGACCCAGGTGTTGCGCACCTTCTCGCGGCGGAAATAATCGAGGATGGTGGTCTGCAGGATGCGCTGGAACAGCATCGGCAGTTCGGCAGCCGGCTTGTCGCCGTATTTTTCGGCCAGCTTGATCATCGCGTCCTGCACGATGTCGAGCGCCGACTCGTCCTTGCGTACGGCGTAGGCGGCCTGCTTGAAGGCGCGCCGCTCCACATGTTCGAGAAAATCGGATAATTCTTTGTCTGTTGCCATGCGGTAGGGGAGCGAGCGGGCGGCTGCGTATGCTGTGGGCGGAGAAGAGATGGTCTGTTTTTTGCAAACTGAGCGCATGCTAGCAAAAAATGTGCATTTCCGCATGATTTTGCACCGGGAATGCGCAAAAAAGCAGTTTGGCTGACATTTTCCTTGACCATCATGGTGCGACGCGATAACGTATGGGACGCTTTGAACACCCCAAAGCTCTATGGTCAAGTTGCAACTGGCACACAACGCCACCAGCGACAAGACGCGCTTTCATTTGTAGGCAGTTTGTTCTAACCCGCGCCACAAGCGCGAGAGGTTCGTACAGTCGCCACAGAAACTCCGGCCAAACGAGTTGCGTTAAGCGTTGTTTTGTAAGGTATCTATGGGTGCCCAAAGAAATGTCGTGACCGCATGAAAAGGGAAGCAGGAGCACTGTAGCGTCAGGCGTACTTCGTCAGGAAAGAACATCCGATCAATCTCCAATGGACCTTGAAAGGAATGTTTCATGAATACCGAAGCAAGAGGATCTGCCTCGGGACCGGCCATCGGTCCCATTACCGGCGCGGAAATCGTCGTGCGCTGTCTGGCTGAAGAAGGCGTCGAGCACGTCTTTGGTTACCCGGGCGGAGCCGTACTGTATATCTACGACGCCATTTTCCAGCAAAACAAATTCCAGCATATCCTGGTACGCCACGAGCAGGCCGCCGTGCACGCCGCCGATGCCTATTCGCGCAGTTCGAACAAGGTCGGCGTGGCCATCGTCACGTCCGGCCCGGGCGTCACCAATGCCGTCACCGGCCTGTCGACCGCCTATATGGACTCGATCCCGATGGTGGTGATCTCTGGCCAGGTGCCGAGCCATGCGATCGGCCAGGATGCGTTCCAGGAGTGCGACACCGTCGGCATCACCCGCCCGGTCGTCAAGCACAACTTCCTCGTCAAGGACGTCAAGGACCTGGCCGCAACGATCAAGAAAGCCTTCTTTATCGCCCGCACCGGCCGTCCCGGCCCCGTGCTGGTCGATATCCCGAAGGATATCAGCATGCACAAATGCCATTTCGACTATCCGAAGGAAGTCGAGATGCGCTCGTACCGTCCGGTCGACAAGGGCCACTCGGGCCAGATCCGCAAGGCCGTGCAGCTGTTGCTGCAAGCCGAACGTCCGATGATCTACACGGGCGGCGGCGTGATCCTGGCCAATGCCTCGGAAGAGCTGAACAAGCTGGTCGACCGCTTGGGTTTCCCGTGCACCAACACCCTGATGGGGCTGGGCGCCTACCGCGCATCGAGCGAGCAGTTTGTCGGCATGCCGGGCATGCACGGCACCTACGAAGCGAACATGGCGATGCAGAACTGCGACGTGCTGATTGCCATCGGCGCGCGTTTCGATGACCGCGTGATCGGCAACCCGAAACACTTTGCCTCGCATCCGCGCAAGATCATCCACGTCGATATCGACCCGTCGTCGATCTCGAAGCGCGTGAAAGTCGACATTCCCATCGTCGGCAACGTCAAGGATGTACTGATCGAATTCCTGGCCCAGCTCGACGCGGCCGAAGCCAAGCCGAATGTCAATGCATTGAGCAACTGGTGGAAGCAGATCGCCGAATGGCGTGGCCGCGACTGCCTGAAATATCCAACCTCGGACCTGGTGATCAAGCCGCAATCGGTAGTGGAAAAAGTGTTCCAGATCACCAAGGGCGACGCCTTCATCACGTCCGACGTGGGCCAGCACCAGATGTGGGCCGCGCAGTACTATCGCTTCGACAAGCCGCGCCGCTGGATCAATTCCGGCGGCCTGGGCACCATGGGTGTCGGCTTGCCGTACGCCATGGGCGTGCAGATGGCCAATCCCGATGCGACGGTGGCCTGCATCACCGGCGAAGGCTCGATCCAGATGTGCATCCAGGAGCTCGCCACATGCAAGCAGTATCACCTGACGCCGAAGATCATCATGCTCAACAACCGTTTCCTCGGCATGGTGCGCCAGTGGCAGGAGATCGACTATGGTTCGCGCTATTCCGAGTCCTACATGGATTCGCTGCCGGACTTTGAAAAGCTGGCCGAGGCCTATGGCCACGTCGGCATGAAGATTGAAAAACCGGGCGACGTCGACGGCGCCCTGAAAGAGGCGTTCGGCATGAAAGACAGGCTGGTGTTCATGAACTTCATTACCGACCAGTCCGAAAACGTGTGGCCGATGGTGAAAGCCGGCAAAGGCTTGTCCGAAATGATGCTCGGCTCGGAGGACCTGTAACCATGCGCCATATTATTTCTGTCTTGCTGGAAAACGAAGCGGGCGCCCTGTCGCGCGTGGTGGGCCTGTTCTCGGCCCGCGGCTACAACATCGAAACGCTGACCGTGGCGCCGACCGAAGACGCAACGCTGTCGCGGATGACCATTGTCACCAGCGGCTCGGACGACATCATCGAGCAGATCACCAAGCACCTGAACCGCCTGATCGAGGTGGTGAAGGTGGTGGACCTGACCGAAGGCCAGCATATCGAGCGCGAGCTGATGCTGATCAAGGTGCGCGCCGTGGGCAAGGAACGCGAAGAAATGAAGCGCACCGCCGACATCTTCCGCGGCCGCATCATCGACGTGACCGAAAAGACCTACACGATCGAGCTGACCGGCAACAAGGTCAAGCTGGACGCGTTCATCGATTCGATCGACCGCGCCTCGATCCTGGAAACCGTCCGCACGGGCGGCTCGGGCATCGGCCGCGGCGAACGCATCCTCAAAGTTTAAAAAGATTGCAGCACGCGGCCCCGGCCGCACCCCCATACAACGCAGTTACTTAAAATATATAGGAAATACCATGAAAGTTTTTTACGACAAAGACGCCGACCTCTCCCTGATCAAAGGTAAAAACGTTGCCATCATCGGCTACGGTTCGCAGGGCCATGCCCACGCACAAAACCTGAACGATTCGGGCGTCAACGTCACCGTTGGCCTGCGCAAGGGCGGCGCGTCGTGGAACAAGGTTGAGCAGGCCGGCCTGAAAGTGGCGGAAGTCAATGACGCCGTGAAAGCCGCCGACGTCATCATGATCCTGCTGCCGGATGAAAACATCGCCCAGGTCTACAACGAAAACATCGCGCCGTACGCCAAGGAAGGCGCCGTGCTGGCGTTTGCCCACGGCTTCAACGTGCATTACGGCCAGGTCGTGCCGCGCGCCGACCTCGACGTGATCATGATCGCACCGAAAGCGCCGGGCCACACCGTGCGCGCCACCTACACCCAGGGTGGCGGCGTGCCGCACCTGATCGCCGTGTACCAGGACAAATCGGGCGTGGCCCGCGATATCGCCCTGTCGTACGCATCGGCCAACGGCGGCGGCCGTGCCGGCATTATCGAAACGAACTTCCGCGAAGAAACCGAAACCGATCTGTTCGGCGAGCAGGCCGTGCTGTGCGGCGGCGCCGTGGAACTGATCAAGGCCGGTTTCGAAACCCTGACAGAAGCGGGCTACGCGCCGGAAATGGCCTACTTCGAGTGCCTGCACGAACTGAAACTGATCGTCGACCTGATCTATGAAGGCGGCATCGCCAACATGAACTACTCGATCTCGAACAACGCCGAATACGGCGAATATGTGACCGGCCCGAAAGTCGTGACCTCGGCCACCAAGGATGCGATGCGCCAGTGCCTGAAAGACATTCAAACGGGCGAATACGCGAAGAGCTTTATCCTTGAAAACAAGGCAGGCGCACCGACCCTGATCTCGCGCCGCCGCCTGACGGCCGAACACCAGATCGAAGAAGTCGGCGCCAAGCTGCGCGCCATGATGCCATGGATCGCGAAAAACAAAATGGTTGACCAGTCGAAGAACTAAGCAGTTTGTTGCATGAGAAAGCCGGCGCAAGCCGGCTTTTTTTCGTCCTGGCGGCCGCGGATGCTGGCGATCCGCTACAATCAGGGCCGTTAAAATTGCCAGTTGAATCATGCTTGTTTTTTCAAGAGTCATCGTCGGAAACCTGAATATGCGCAAGCGTCCAGTCTCGGTTGCCATCAGCTGCTGGTTCCTGGTCCTGGCATCGCTGGTCTCGCTCCCTTCCGCCTGGCTTGGCCGCAACGATCCCGCCATGCTGGCATGGATGGCGCACGGCCCGATTCCGGTGGCGGTGCAACTTGCGATTCTGTTTGGTAATCTGGGCATCACGCTGCTGACTGCAGTAGCCATGCTGCAAGGCTATCGCGGTGCGCGCACCGTGTATGTCGTGTGGAGCGTGATCGATACCGCCGTTGCGCTGGCCACCGTGCCGGACAGGATGGGTGTGCTGCCTGGCATCTTCTTGTTCGTGGTGATCTGCGCCTTTTTATATAGTCCGAAATCGAACGCCTGGTTTTCGCCGCGCAAGGCGGCCAATGATGGCTGACTGACAGGCGCTGACCCCGATTGCGTTCGTGCGCACGCTTTTGGTGCGTTTGCTATACAATTCCGCCCTTCCTTTGCAGTTTCATGCGCCGTCACACGGCGCTGCTGCATCTGTTTCGGTTTCTGCCGACCGCAACGCGCATTACCGCTATCCATAGCACGCCAGGCTTTGTTAAACAGTTGCCTGCGCAACCAGAAGGACCCCTATGACTGACCGCTTTACCGCCACGGTGCCTGTTCCAGGCACTGCCGAGGCTTCCATTTCCCAACGCTTTCCGCTGGCCGCCTTGCTGGCGCTGGCCATGACCAGTTTTATCGCCATCCTGGCCGAAACCCTGCCGGCCGGCCTGCTGCCGCAGATCGCCCACGGCCTTCGCATCTCCGAAGTGATGACGGGCCAGCTCGTTACCGTATTTGCGATCGGCTCGATCCTGACCGCGATTCCGCTGACCGCCATGACCAGCGGCTGGCGCCGCCGCAAGGTGCTGCTGCTGGCCGTCGGCGGCTTTCTCGTCTTTAATACCATCACGGCGCTGGCGCCCAATTACGCAGTGGCGCTGGCCTCGCGCTTTCTGGCCGGCATGGCCGCCGGCCTGGCCTGGGGCCTGATGGCCGGCTATGCGCGGCGCATGGTCAGCGTGGCGCAGCAGGGCAGGGCGATGGCGATCGCCATGATCGGCACGCCGCTGGCGCTGTCGCTGGGCGTGCCGCTGGGCACGCTGATGGGCGGCGTGCTGGGCTGGCGCAGCATCTTTGGCGTCATGTCCGGCCTGGCCATCATCCTGGTCGCCTGGATACTGGTGGCCGTGCCCGATTATCCGGGGCAGAAGCATGGCGAGCGCCCGAGCATCGGCCAGGTGTTCATGACGCCGGGCGTGCGCCCCATCCTGGCCGTGATCGTGGCCTGGATGCTGGCGCATAACATCCTGTACACCTATATCGCGCCGTTCCTGGCGCCGTCGGGGCTGCGCACGCGGGTCGACCTGGTGCTGCTGGTGTATGGCGTGGGTTCGCTGGCCGGCATCTGGTTGATCAGCCAGCTGATCGACCGCTGGCTGCGCAAGCTGGTGCTGGGCAGCATAGGCGCGTTTGCGCTGCTCGTGGTGGCGCTGGGCATCGGCATGGACAGCCCTGCGGTCATCTATATCAGCATGGCGGTGTGGGGCGTGACCTTCGGCGGCGCGGGTACGCTGCTGCAGACGGCCTCGGCCGACGCTGCCGGCGACGGCATGGATGTGGCGCAGGCAATGGTGGCCACCATCTGGAATGTGGCGATTGCCGGCGGCGGCATGGTCGGCGGCGTGCTGCTCGACGGGTATGGCGTCACTGCCTTCCCGTGGGTGATGCTGGCGCTGCTGTTGGCGGCGCTGGCGACTGCGTGGTTTGCGCGGCGCAGCTTCAAGCCGGGGCGGCGTACCGGGGGTGTGGTCGCCGGTCACTGAATGTGTCAGGATGTGAGCGGCAGGTGGAAAGTGTGACGATTTGTTAATTTGCGCCACGGCAAACTTCTGGCCGTTAGAATCAAGCCAGTTTGATCATATCCATAAGCAGCGGGGCGTACCACGACCCTGTCTGCATCCAACCACCGAGGAGTCGTATCCATGATGAAATCCGTACTTGTTGCCGCCGCAGCGACCGTTGCCCTGAGCGCCCAGGCGCAAACCTTGCCGACCACCGGCACCCTGGTGGTCGTGCCTGCCTTTGGCGAAGTCAAGCATGCCAACGACCAGGTGGTCGCCACCCTGGCCATCGAAGAGCAGGACAAGGACAAGGCTGCCGCCGCGTCGCGCGTCAACCAGAAGATGAACAAGGGCGTGGCCATCGTCAAGCAGGCCGATCCCTCGGCGGTGCTGAAATCGTATGGCTACTATACCTACCCGGTATATCCGGAGGACCGTCCGCTGCCGGCTGGCGCCGTCGCCAAGCCGCGCGTGCCGACCGCCTGGCGCGTGGGCCAGTATCTGGAAGTGACCACCACCAACCTGGCCAGCCTGCCGAAAACCGTCTCGGCGGCGCAGGGCGTGCTGACGCTGAACGGGCTGAATTTCGGCCTGAAGCCGGAAACCATCCGCCTGCTGGATGACCAGCGCATCGCCGCCACCTATAAAAACCTGAACGAGCGCATCGCCTCGATCGCGCGCGCCATGGGCCGCAATGTGTCCGACGCCGTGCTCGATACGGTTGATTTCGAAGGCTCGGGCAATTACGCCGGCGAAAGCCGCGCCGCTGCCGCGCCGATGATGATGCGCAGCAAAGCCGCCGACGACAATAACGCGGTGGCCGAGCCAAGCTTCGAGCCGGGCGAAACCACGCTGGACATGCGCCTGGTGGGCAAGGTCAAGTTCAAGTAATGTCGGGCTGAGCCCGGCGTGGCGATATTTGCGACAAAGTAAATATTTCCGCGCTAGAATGACTTACTAAAAAATCATGGGGCTATTCGGCCCCATGACTGTTTTTGCCGCCACCATTTGAAAGGGTTTTCATGACTGTCCTGAAATCGATGCTGTTCGCCGCCGCCGTTTCCACCTTGGCGCTGTCCGCCCAGGCACAAGGCCTGCCCACTGCCGGCACGCTGGTGGTGATAGCGGCCAGTGGCGAAGTGATCCATGCGAACGACCAGGTCACCGTCATGTTGGCCATCGAAGAGCAGGACGCTGACAAGGCGGCCGCCGCGTCGCGCGTCAACCAGAAGATGAACCAGGGCGTGGCCATCGTCAAACAGGCCGATCCGCAGGCGGTGCTGAAAACCCAGGGCTATTACACCTATGCCGTGTATCCGGAAGTGGCGCCGTTGCCGGCCGGCAGCGTGGCCAAGCCGCGCGTGCCGACCAGCTGGCGCGTCGGACAATTCCTGCAGGTAAAGACGATGAACCTGGCTGCCTTGCCGAAAACCGTGTCGGCGGCGCAAGCCGTACTGACCTTGAACCGCCTGAATTTCAGCCTGTCGCCCGCCACCACGCGCAAGCTCGACAATGAACGCATCGTGGCCGCCTATCAAAACCTCAACGAGCGCGTGGCGGTGCTTGCCGGCGCCATGGGGCGCAGCGTCAATGACGCCGTGATCGACACGCTCGACTTCGAAGGCGTGGGCTATGTGCAGGGCAACTATGCCCCGCCGGCCCCGCCGGCGCCCTTGCGCGCGATGAAGAACGAGGCCACCCAGGTCGCCGAGCCGAATTTTGAACCGGGCGAGACCGCCATCAACCTGCGCGTGGTGGCCAAGGTCCGCTTCAAATAAGCGGCTTGCCATGCGAAACTGATGACGGCGCCATGCTTTTCTTTGGCCTTGTCTCCTCTATAATGGCACTACCGGAGCGGGCATGCTGTCATGCCTGCTTCCTCTGACACCGATTACCCTGCAGCAAACAAGAAATGGATCAACATGGCAAACTTCCCCCGTCGTCGAGGCAAGAACGGCACACCGGCAACATCGAAGGCATCGCGCTTCAGCAAATTCGTGCGCCAGCCGGTCAATGATGGCGCCGGCAAGAAAACCTTGCGCCGCCGCGGCATTTATCTGTTGCCCAATGCCTTCACGACGGCGGCCCTGTTCTGCGGCTTCTATGCCATCGTCATGGCCATGAACCAGAAATTCGAACATGCCGCCTGGGCCATCTTTATCGCCATGATCCTCGACGGGCTCGACGGGCGCATCGCGCGCCTGACCAATACCCAGAGCGAATTTGGCGCCCAGTACGACAGCCTGTCCGACATGGTGTCGTTCGGCGCCGCGCCGGCGCTGGTGATCTATGAATGGTCGCTGCGCGGCATGGGCAAGCTGGGCTGGCTGGCCGCGTTCGTGTATTGCGCCGGCGCTGCGCTGCGCCTGGCCCGCTTCAACACGAATATCGCGGTGGTCGACAAGCGCTTCTTCCAGGGCTTGCCCAGCCCGGCGGCGGCCGCCATGGTGGCCGGCTTCATCCTGATGATGAACGACCTGCAGTTTGCCGGCAACCAGCTGGCCTGGGTTTCATGGGCGATTGCCCTGTTTGCCGGCCTGACCATGGTCACCAACGTGCCGTTCTACAGCTTCAAGGACGTGAACTTCCGCAAGTCGGTGCCGTTCATCGTGGTCTTCCTGCTGGCGCTGTTCTTCGCGCTGATCTCGATCGATCCGCCGAAGGTGCTGTTCCCGATCTTTGTCGCCTACGGCCTGTCCGGCTATATCGTGTTTTTCTGGCGCATGGCCAAGGGCAAGCCGGTCAGCATTGTGCAGGTGGATCACGAGCATTAACCAACCCCAAATGCAGCCCCTGGGGTCGGACCCTCGGGGACTCGGCGTCCCCGTCCGACCCCGGCATTTACGCCGTTGGGCTGATTTTCAAACAAACACTCCCTCACCAGAAAAACCGCCGTTCCTCCTTGTCCGGATCCGGCCCGTTCATCATCTGCCGCACGATGCCGCCATGGTCGAAGTGCACATGCATCATCGAATCCCACACGCCCGATTCCTTGTAGCGGTACGACCAGACGTACAGTTTCGGCAGCGCCAGGTACGATCTCTCGGTGGGCCGGCCCAGCAGATGCAGCACATCCTGCTGGGTCGACACGCCGATCTTGACCCTTGCAAAGCCCGGCGCGTCCAGTACCTGCTCGTAGGATGTCAGGCGCTGGTCGGGGCCAAAGCGGGCCATGTAGGTGTACTGGCCATACGGCCCGGTGGCATATTCCAGTTCCGGACCCTCGGGCAGCTGGTAGATATTGGTCGGAACACCCATGCGCGCTTCGATGGCGGCGCGGGTTTCGCCCGGTTGCGGTGGCGGACCACTCATGCCGGCGCAGCCTGCCAGCAGCAGTGGCGCCAGAATCGTTGCTAATTTGAATGCTTTTTTCATGATCAGACTCCCGAAATACCGGAAAATCCTATCATGCACCGAGAAAAGCGCGCACGACTGGATACAGGCAGGCATTTTTCCGATATACTTGCGCGTCTGGTTTGAGCTCAAGCCAGTTTTTTCAATCGTAGTTCACGGTGGATAGGGTTCAGACTCTGTGCACCGCATGTGAAAGGTTTATCATGACAGTAGAGAACATCAACAAAGCCGCCATTATCGCGGACAACGCACGTGGTCAGAACGACACCGGCTCCCCTGAAGTGCAAGTTGCACTGCTGACCGCTCGTATCAACGAACTGAACGGCCACTTCAAAGCCCACTCGAAAGATCACCACTCCCGCCGCGGCCTGATCATGATGGTCAACCGTCGCAAGAGCCTGTTGTCCTACCTGAAGGCCAAAGACGCTACCCGTTATCGCGACCTGATCGCTAAACTTGGTCTGCGCAAGTAATTTTTGCCGTACAAGGTTTATACAGAAATGCCTGCGCCAGTTCGCTGACGCGGGCATTTTGTCATTTGAATTCCCGAATTTCTTCCCGCAAGTAAAGTATTCTGTGCGGGATGCCATGTTTTAAAAGCAAAGTAGCAAAGGCGGCATGCACATTGGGCCGCCTGTGGTGAGGTGAACGACAGCCCCTGAAAATCTGTCGGCAAATAGAAAAGGGATTCCCCATGTTTAATAAAGTTACGAAAACCTTCCAGTACGGTCAACATCAAGTGACCCTGGAAACCGGCGAAATCGCACGTCAGGCATCCGGCGCAGTGCTGGTGTCGATCGAAGATACCGTCGTTCTGGCAACGGTGGTGGCACGCAAGGATGCCAAGCCAGGCCAGGATTTCTTCCCTTTGACAGTAGATTATGTTGAAAAAACCTATGCTGCCGGTAAAATCCCGGGCGGTTTTTTCAAGCGTGAAGGCCGTCCTTCCGAAAAAGAAACCCTGACGTCGCGTCTGATCGACCGTCCTATCCGTCCTTTGTTCCCTGAAGGCTACCTGAATGAAGTGCAAGTCATCATTCACGTGCTGTCGGTCAACCCGGAAATCGATCCGGACATCGCCGCCATGATCGGCGCATCGGCCGCCCTGTGCGTGTCGGGCGTGCCCTTCAACGGCCCGATCGGCGCCGCGCGCGTCGGTTACGCCAATGGCCAGTACATCCTGAACCCGACGGTCCAGCAGCTGAAAACCTCGCAGATGGACCTGGTGGTCGCCGGTACCGAAACGGCCGTGCTGATGGTCGAATCGGAAGCGCAGCAACTGTCCGAAGAAATCATGCTGGGCGCCGTGGTATTTGGCCATGACCAGATGAAAGTCGTAATCGACGCGATCCACGACCTGGTGCGTGACGGCGGCAAGCCGGAAGTCGAATGGGCGCCTGCGCCGAAAAACGAAGCACTGATCGCCCGCGTCGCGCATTTTGCCAACGCCAAGATCAATGATGCGTACCAGACCAAGGACAAGCAGGAACGTACGGCCAAGCTGAAAGCGGCGACGTCGGAAGTGATCGCCGACCTGACCGCTGAAGCGGCCGCTGCCGGTGGCGCGTCGATCGACAGCGCTGAAGTGAACAACATCCTGTTCGACATCGAAGCGAAAATCGTGCGTACCCAGATCCTGGACGGCGAGCCACGCATCGACGGCCGCGACACGCGCACCGTGCGTCCGATCTCGATCCGTACCAGCGTGCTGCCACGCACCCACGGTTCGGCCCTGTTCACGCGCGGCGAAACCCAGGCACTGGTCGTCGCTACCCTGGGCACCGCCCGCGACAGCCAGAAGATCGATGCGCTGATGGGCGAGTTCACCGATTCGTTCATGCTGCATTACAACATGCCTCCGTTCGCCACCGGCGAAACGGGCCGTGTCGGTACCCCGAAACGCCGCGAAATCGGCCACGGCCGCCTGGCCAAGCGCGCGCTGATCGCCGCGCTGCCAGCCGCCGAAGAGTTCAGCTACTCGGTGCGCCTGGTGTCGGAAATTACCGAATCGAACGGTTCCTCGTCGATGGCTTCGGTGTGCGGCGGCTGCCTGGCACTGATGGACGCCGGCGTGCCAATGAAAGAACACGTGGCCGGTATCGCCATGGGCCTGATCAAGGAAGGCGGCAAGTTTGCCGTGCTGTCCGACATCCTGGGCGACGAAGATCACCTGGGCGACATGGACTTCAAGGTAGCCGGTACCCGCAACGGTATCACCGCGCTGCAGATGGACATCAAGATCATGGGCATCACCAAGGAAATCATGCAAGTGGCACTGGCGCAAGCCAAGGAAGGCCGCGAGCACATCCTGGGCGAAATGCAAAAAGCCATGCCGCACGTGAAAACGGAACTGTCCGATTTCGCACCGCGCCTGATCACCATCAAGATCAATCCGGAAAAAATCCGTGACGTGATCGGCAAGGGCGGCGCCGTGATTCGCGCGCTGACCGAAGAGACCGGCACCCAGATCGACATCAGCGACGAAGGCGTGGTCACCATCGCTTCGGTCGACGCTGCCGCCGGCCAGGAAGCCAAGCGCCGCATCGAAGAACTGACCGCCTCGGTCGAAGTGGGCAAGACCTACGAAGGCACCGTGCTGAAACTGCTGGACTTCGGCGCCATCGTGCAAGTCATGCCAGGCAAGGACGGCCTGCTGCACATCAGCCAGATCGCCAACGAGCGCGTCAACGCCGTCGCCGATTACCTGAAAGAAGGCCAGCTGGTCCGCGTCAAAGTGCTGGAAACGGACGACCGCGGCCGTCTGAAGCTGTCGATGAAAGCTGCCGAAGGCGGCGAAGCGCCAGCCGCTTAAGCTATTCTGACTGCGGCCTTGGCCGCAGGCTCAAAAACCGCCAGCGCGCAAGCCCTGGCGGTTTTTTTACGCCGGTTGACATGGCGCAGGATGCCCGCGCCGGCTCCTTGTAGATTCGTACGGTTGCTTCCGTTCGATATTCTCAAGGAGATTGCGTCATGCTGAAACGATTACTGCTGTCGGCAGCCATGCTGCTCGCTATGTTTGCCGGCACTATGCCCGCGTGCCTCGCGCAGGACCTGGCTGCCTTGCGCAGCGAGCACGCCAGCGCCATCGACGACCTGAGCACTTTCAGGACCAACGGCCTGCAGCGTCCGGCAATCGACGGCTGGCTGGAAGGCGGGGAAGGGCAGCAGTTCCTGGCCCAGCTGCGCGCGGCCGATCCGGCTGCGCCGGCGGAGACGATCTATGCGCGGGCCGTCGAACAGCTGGCGTCCGGCGCCGCCTTGCCGACCGTCTCGCCCATCGATGCGCCGCTGCTCAAGGTGGTGCCGCACGGGCAGAGCGTGTCGCCGTACTCGCCTTACTTCACCACCAGCCAGCAGTTGCAGAACGGCAGCGGCGAGTGCGGCACGCTGGCCGACTGCTTCGGCTTGCCGCTCAGGAGCGAGGCGCCGCTGTATGATGTGTATCAGGTCACGCCGAACGGCACGGTGACGGTGTTTGTCAGCCCGGTGGCGCCCACCGAAGAGCTGGGCGGGCTGGTGCGGCGCAAGGGCGGCGCCTTGCAATACCTGCTGCCCAATCGCAAGCTGTGGTCAGCTCCGGTGCTGGTCGGCACCATCACGAATTAGGAAAGCCATCATGGATCAGCAACAATTGCGCGCCAGTGCGCTGGAACTCGGGCAGCTGCTGGCGCGCCATGCGGCCACCGATACGGAGGCGGCAGGCCTGCGCAGTGCGCTCGGTCCGCTGCTGGCGCAGGCCATGGCGGGTGCGTTGACGGCGCCGCTGGCCTGGGGCGAGATCCCCGGCGCGCGCCTGGTGACCGAAGGCGGCCTGCGCCGTTCACCCGAGCTGGAGCAGGCCTACGCGCGCTTTCGCATCGAGGCCACCGGTGGCGAGTCGCCGGCCCTGCGCAAGCTGCGTGGCGACATGGAATCGAGCTGATCCACTACTTTTCAGTATCATTTGTTGTTTCCCGGTAATTGAGAGTCGGTATTTCTTGACGACAAAATAGTAATCGAAGACGATGGCGCATCTGCTCCGATTTCTCTTCTTACTGGGTGCGCCATGTTGTCTTCTCTTAAGGCGCGGCTGATCGCCATCGCCGTTTCCATCGTCGTGCTGGCCATGCTGGCGGTTGCCATCGCCAACTTCTTTACCACCCGCAGCAGCACGCTGGCCGCGCTCGATACGCAGATGCTGCAGCTGTCGCACAGCCATGCGCAAGCGATCGGCGAATGGCTGCGCGCCAAGCAGGCCGTGGTGGGCTCGATGAAGCTGGGGGCGCAGGATGCCGACCCGCTGCCTTCGCTCAAGGCAGCCGAGCAGGCCGGCATGTTCGACATGGCGTATATCGGCTTTGCCGACAAGCACGCCGTGTTCTCGCAGCAGCGCAAGCGCGCCGCCGACTACGATCCTACCGCGCGCCCCTGGTACAAGCTGGCGTCCGAGGCGGGCACCCCTGTCATCACGGCACCGTATATCGCAGCGAGCACCGGCAAGCTGGTGGTGACGTTTGCCGAAGCATTAGGTGTCAAGGGCAGCGTGACGGGCGTGCTGGCGGCCGACGTGATGATGGACGTGGTGGTGCAGAACGTGGCCTCGATCAAGCCGACGCCGGCCAGCTACGCCTTCCTGGTTGACGGCGGCGGCAAGATCATCGCCCATCCGGACGGCAAGCTGACGTTGAAACCGTTGTCGGAACTCGACAGCAAATTGACGGGGCAGGCACTGGCCGATATTGAAAAGAGCGGCGATGGCGCCCCTATCCGCCTGGGCGAACGCGACGGCATCCTGCATGTCAGCAAGGTGCCAGGCAGCGACTGGCTGCTGGCCACCGTGCTGGACCGGGCGGAAGCCACGCAGGCCTTGTCGGCCATGCTGCGCGCTTCGGCGCTGACGGCCTTGCTGGTGCTGATCCTGGCCTCCAGCGTGCTTGCCGTAATGGTGGCGCGCGCCTTGCGCCGCCTGGGCCTGGTACGCGATGCGCTCGACGCGATCGCCACCGGCGACGGCGACCTGACCAGCCGCCTCGATGCAACTGGTACGGATGAGCTGGCGCAGATCGCCAAGGCGTTCAATCTGTTCGTGGAAAAGATCGCCACCGTGCTGGTGCAGATCCGCACCATCAGCACGCTGGTGCGCAGCGAGTCGGCCGATATCGCGGCCGGCAATGCCGACCTGTCATCGCGCACGGAAGCGCAGGCCGGCGCGCTGGAAGAAACGGCCAGCTCGATGGATGAACTGACCTCGACCGTGAAACAGAATGCGGAAAACGCGCATGCGGCCAATGAGCTGGCCGTGTCCGCCTCGCAAGTGGCTGCCAAGGGTGGCGAAGTGGTGCAGCAGGTGGTGGGCACCATGGCCGGCATCCAGGAAAGCTCGCGCAAGATCGTCGACATTATCGGCGTGATCGACGGCATCGCGTTCCAGACCAATATCCTGGCGCTGAACGCGGCGGTGGAGGCGGCGCGCGCCGGCGAGCAGGGCCGGGGTTTTGCGGTGGTGGCCTCCGAAGTGCGCAACCTGGCGCAACGGTCGGCTGGCGCAGCCAGGGAAATCAAGGAACTGATCGGCGACTCGGTCGAGAAAGTGGGCGCCGGTGGCCGCCTGGTCGATGAAGCGGGCCAGACCATGGGCCAGGTGGTGGCCTCGGTGCAGCAGCTCGCTGCCATCATGAGCGAGATCACGGTGGCCAGCCGCGAACAGAGTGCCGGTATCGGCGAGATCAATACGGCCGTCACGCATATGGACACCATGACGCAACAGAATGCGGCGCTGGTCGAGCAGGCGGCGGCCGCCGCCGAAAGCCTGCAGGAGCAGGCGGTGGACCTGGCGCAGGCGGTCGGCATGTTCCGCCTCGGCGACACGCTGGCCGCCGCCGCGCCTGCCAGGCCGGTCAAGGCGCGTCCGGCTGTGGCCGCCGCCGTTGCTGTTACCCCGCGCGCGCCGGCCAAGGTCCTGCCTGCCAGCCGCCCGGTCAAGGCATCGAAACCCGCCGCCGACGAGTGGGAAGAGTTCTGATCGCTGTGTAGCGTTGCACGCTCATCCGCGATTTTGTCCGGCCATGCCGCCAAAATCGCAGTTCATCGCAATCGGCGTGTCTGGCGGCCGGCACATGGTTATAGTGACCAGATGCCGTACCGACTGCCAGACATCCGAGGAGATCACCATGTACGTCCCATCCCGCCGACACGCCATCGCCATGGCCGCTGCCGCGCCATCGTCCTCCCGCCTGCCTGCCTTGCATAAATGATTGTCAGCAATATTGACCGCTGCTAGAGTGGCCGCTTGCCATCGCCCATAAAAACAAGATACCGAGGAATACAATGAAAACAACAATGCATTTTGCGCTGGCCTTCCTGGCCACCTTCGGCCTGCTGCGCGGCGTGGCCGCCGAAACGCGCCAGCTGGAAACGCGCACGGTCGATGCGCGCGTGGTGCGCGTCAAGCTCGATGGCGTGATGGAAGTGCGGATTCGCCAGGGCAATATGCCGTCCCTGAGCATCACGGCCGACAAGCGCTATATCGCCGATGTCAGCACCGTGCAAAGCGGCGACACCTTGCATATCGAAACGGAAGTGCGCGGCTTCAAGCTCAATCCGGGATCGATCCGCGCCGACCTGGTCTTGCCTAACCTGCGCGAAGTGAGCTCGGAAGGTTTCGGCAGCACCGACGTCACGGGATTCACGGGTGACGAGCTGACCCTGTCGCTGGAGGGTGCGGGCAGCGTGAAAGTGGTGGGCGACTACCGCAAGCTGGTCGCCAGCCTGGGCGGCGTGGGCAGCATGCAGCTGTGGATCGGCAATAACGACAAGGCCGAACTCGACCTGCAGGGCGCCGGTTCGGTGGTGCTGGGCGGCCGCGGCCGCGTGCTGAAAGCCACGCTCGGTGGCCTGGGCAGCCTGAATGCGCAACAATTCGAGGCCGATGTGGTCAATCTTGAATTGAGCGGCCTCGGTAACGCCATCGTCAATGCCCATACCAATGCCAAGCTGAGCCTGAGCGGGCTCGGTTCGGTAGTGGTGTATGGCAAGCCGGCCAACCGCGATGTCAGCGTCGATGGCCTCGGCAAGGTCAGCTGGAAATAAAAAACAGGCGAATAAGGAGACTGCGCCCCGTTGCGCAGCCAGGACAAGAAAAAAGCAGTCAGACCACATCCCATTCCGATGAAAAAACTGATCATTACACTACTCGTGCTGCTGGCCTTCCAGCAGGGTGCGCGGGCCGGCTTCACCGAAGGCGCCAGTGCCTACAACAACAAGAACTATGCGCTGGCCTACAAGGAAATTCTGCCGCTGGCCAAGACCGGCAACGCGGACGCCCAGCATCTGCTGGGACTGATGTACTACATGGGCCGCGGCCTGCCGCAGGACTACAAGCAGGCGATGTTCTGGCACCGCAAGGCGGCCGAGCAGGGCAAGGCCGACGCCCAATACGTGGTGGGCGCCATGTATTACACGGGCAATGCGGTGCTGCAGGATCACAAGCAGGCCGTCGCCTGGTTCCGCAAGGCAGCGGAACAAAATCATGCCGAGGCGCAGCAGGTGCTGGGCCTGATGTACCGTTATCACATGGGCGGGGTGCAGCAGGACAATGTGATCGCCTACATGCTGTGGAACCTGGCCGCCGCCAACGGCTCGGCCAACGCGGCCGACCAGCGCGCCGCCGTGGTGCGCAAGATGACGCACGAGCAGGTGGAGGAGGGGCAGGCCTTGTCCGCCAGATGGAAGCCGGGCACGCCCCTGCCGCGCACCTCGAAAACCGGCGGCGAGTAGCCGCCCAGAGGCGCGCGCGGCCGCCTGCAAGGCGCACAAGCTTGGCGTACAATCGCACTTTCCCTTTGAAAGAGCCTTGCCATGCGCGCAGTTGAAATCAGCCAGCCCGGTCCCTCCGATGTCCTGAAAATCGCCGAACGGCCCCAGCCACAATGGAAGGCCGGCGAACTGCTGATCAGGGTGCATGCGGCCGGCATCAACCGTCCCGACGTGCTGCAGCGGCTGGGCAAATATGCGCCGCCCGAGGGCGCCTCCGACCTGCCTGGCCTGGAAGTGGCGGGCGAACTGGTCGATGGCGATTTTGACGGCACCGGTTTCAAGGCAGGCGACCTGGTCTGTGCACTGGTGCAGGGCGGCGGCTATGCCGAATACTGCGTCGCGCCGGCCGGCCAGTGCCTGCCGCTGCCGAAAGGCTTGACGGCGCTCGAAGGCGCGTCCCTGCCTGAAAATTTCTTTACCGTCTGGAGCAATGTGTTCGACCGCTGCGCCTTGTCCGGCAGCGACACCTTGCTGGTGCAGGGCGGCAGCTCGGGCATCGGCGTGGCCGCGATCCAGCTGGCCAGCGCACTGGGCCACCGCGTGTTTGCCACGGCAGGCAGCGATGAGAAAGCGCGCGCCTGCGAAGCGCTGGGCGCCGAGCGCGGCATCAATTACCGTAGCGAAGATTTCGTTGCCGTCGTCAAGGAACTGACCGGCGGCAAGGGCGTCGACGTGATCCTCGACATGGTCGGCGGCGACTACCTGCCGCGCGAGATCGATTGCCTGGCGCAAGACGGCCGCATCGGCCTGATCGCCGTGCAGGGCGGTACCAAAGCCGAGCTGGACCTGGGCACCTTGCTGCGCCGCCGCCTGACGGTGACCGGCTCGACCTTGCGCCCCCGTTCGGTAGCGTTCAAATCGGCGATCGCGCAGCACTTGCGCGCGACGGTCTGGCCGCTGATCGAAGCCGGCAAGATCAAGCCGGTGATCTACAAAACCTTCCCATTGGAAAAAGCCAGCGAGGCGCATGCGCTGATGGAGGCGAGCACCCACATTGGCAAGATCATGTTGCAAGTTGCTTGAAAGCAGGTGCTGCCTGTTTGACCGGCAACAGTGGTAGCGTTAGAATGACGGGTTATTAAAATTTAGGCTACTATGCGTCGCAAACTCGTCGTCGGAAACTGGAAGATGAACGGCAGTCGCACCTCGAACGCGGTGTTATTGTCTGAAATAATCGCCGGCCTGGGCGCCACTGCCACGGCCAGCGCCGTCTGTGTTCCCGCGCCATACCTGGCGCAGTGCCAGGAACAATTGACGGGTTCAAGCCTGGCCTGGGGTGCGCAGGATGTATCGGCCCACGCCAGTGGCGCCTACACCGGCGAAATCTCGATTGCCATGCTGCAGGATTTCGGCAGCAGCTACGTGATCATCGGCCACTCCGAACGGCGCGCCTATCATGGCGAGACCGATGCGCAGGTGGCGGTCAAGACGGTAGCGGCACTGGCGGCAGGCCTTACGCCGATCGTCTGCGTCGGCGAGCATCTCGACGAGCGCGAAGCAGGGCAGACCGACGCCGTGGTGGCCAAGCAGCTGAACGCCGTGCTGGAAGCAATATCCGGCGATGACGTGGCGAAACTGGTACTGGCTTATGAGCCGGTCTGGGCCATCGGCACGGGCAAGACGGCCACGCCGCAGATGGCGCAGGAAGTGCACCAGATGCTGCGCGGCCAGCTGGCGGCAAAGGATGCGGTAGCGGCTGCCGGCGTGCAGATTTTGTACGGTGGCAGCATGAAGCCGGAGAACGCAAAAGAATTGATGGCAATGCCGGATATCGATGGCGGTCTGATCGGTGGAGCGGCATTGAAGGCGGCGGATTTCCTGGCGATTATTCACGCCGCTGATTGAATTACTTTAAACTAAGAATGGAATTGCAATGAACATGATGTTCAATCTGGTAGTGGTAGTACAGGTGTTGTCCGCGTTGTCGATTATCGCGCTGGTCTTGCTGCAGCACGGCAAGGGCGCCGATATGGGCGCCGCCTTCGGTTCCGGCGCGTCCGGCAGCCTGTTCGGTGCGACGGGTTCGTCGAACTTCATGTCCAAGTCGACCGGCGTCGCCGCCGCGATCTTTTTCGGCGCCACGCTGGCCCTGTCTCTGATGGCCAATCAGCGCGCCACCACGGTGGGCGGCGGCGTGATGGACAAAGTCGTCAAGCCAGTGCCGGTCACCGGCGCCGGCGCGATTCCGAGCACCGTGCCGGCAGCTCCGGCAGCGGCACCGGCAACCACCGGCGTGCCTGCTTCGACCCTGCCAGCAGCGCCCGTTGCACCAGCAGCAGAAACACCGGCCAAATAAATGCATTGATTCTGCCTGTATATCGAGAGTAATTCTCATTACGGGCAGATGATTGCTCAATGTTTTGGCAGTGCGCGAGAAAAACGCAGTACAGCATTATCAGATGTAAAAATTTATCGTTTTAATCCGTATTTAATGCATTTGTGTATTAACTTTGACAGTAAAGCAGAGTAGAATACGGGCCTTACCGCCGACGTGGTGAAATTGGTAGACACGCTATCTTGAGGGGGTAGTGGCGAAAGCTGTACGAGTTCGAGTCTCGTCGTCGGCACCAGAAATCAGAAGCCAGCAACGGCGCACGAGCCATGGCTCGTTCAAAGTTGCTGGCTTTTTTTACGAGGATGTGTCGTTCGATCCTGATCGTAGCCCTGATTGGGATCGTGCGTTAGATACGCTGCAAATCACCGCGGTGTCCTCATTTAACCGATCGTTCAATATAAGCTCATCAAATCGTGAACCTCGAAAATTACTTCCCCGTCCTGCTGTTTATTCTTGTCGGCCTTGGTGTCGGCATCGCGCCCCAGGTCCTGGGCCGCATCCTGGGTCCTCACCGGCCTGACGCAGCAAAACTCTCCCCGTACGAATGTGGCTTTGAGGCATTCGAAGACGCGCGCATGAAATTTGATGTGCGCTACTATCTGGTTGCAATCCTGTTTATTTTGTTCGATCTGGAAACGGCATTCTTTTTCCCGTGGGGCGTGGCAATGCGCGACCTGGGCTGGGCCGGTTTCGTCACGATGATGGTGTTCATCGCCGAATTCGTGGTCGGATTTTGGTACATTTGGAAGAAAGGTGCCCTTGATTGGGAATAAGCCATGGCTATTGAAGGCGTATTAAGCGAAGGTTTCATCACCACCTCGGCCGACAAGCTGATCAACTGGGCGCGTACCGGGTCGATGTTCCCGATGACGTTCGGTCTGGCCTGCTGTGCGGTCGAAATGATGCACGTGGGCGCAGCCCGCTACGACATGGACCGTTTCGGCGTCGTGTTCCGTCCGTCGCCGCGTCAGTCCGACGTGATGATCGTTGCCGGCACGCTGTGCAACAAGATGGCGCCGGCACTGCGCAAGGTCTACGACCAGATGGCCGAGCCGCGCTGGGTCATCTCGATGGGGTCCTGCGCCAATGGCGGCGGGTACTACCACTATTCGTACTCCGTGGTGCGTGGTTGCGACCGCATCGTTCCTGTTGACGTGTATGTGCCAGGCTGCCCTCCGACAGCGGAAGCGCTGCTGTACGGCATCATGCAACTGCAGAACAAGATCAAGCGTACCAGCACGATCGCACGCTAACCGGGCCGCTTCAGATTATGACAACACATTTAGAAGTATTGCAAAACGCCCTCGGCACTGCCTTGGGCGAACGCGTCAGCACGACCGTTGCGCTGGGCGAAGTCACGCTGGTCGTCAAGGCCGAGGACTACCTGGCCGTGATGCAGACGCTGCGCGACGATCCGACCCTGCATTTCGAGCAGCTGCTCGACCTGTGCGGCGTCGACTATTCGACCTATGGCGACGGTACATGGGATGGGCTGCGTTTTGCGGCCGTGTCGCATTTGCTGTCGGTCAAGCACAACTGGCGCGTGCGCGTGCGCGTGTTCGCGCCCGATGACGACATGCCGCTGCTGCCGTCGGTGATCAACATCTGGCGTTCGGTCAACTGGTACGAGCGCGAA
The DNA here is from genome assembly GCF_031995485.1 of Janthinobacterium sp. Lineage (NCBI taxonomy): Bacteria > Pseudomonadati > Pseudomonadota > Betaproteobacteria > Burkholderiales > Oxalobacteraceae > Janthinobacterium > Janthinobacterium sp. Next base: position 188,941 of record NZ_DAMAGB010000002.1, on the reverse strand, counting down.
GCGTTCGACCTGGTGGGCATTCTGTTCGAAGGCCACAACGACCTGCGCCGCATCCTGACCGACTACGGTTTCATCGGCCATCCGTTCCGCAAGGACTTCCCGGTTTCCGGTTATGTCGAGATGCGCTACGACCCGGAACAGAAGCGCGTGATTTACCAGCCCGTGACGATCGAGCCGCGGGAAAACGTGCCGCGCGTGATCCGCGAAGAACATTACGGGATGAAATAATGGCTGAGATTAAGAACTACACCCTGAACTTTGGGCCACAGCACCCGGCCGCGCACGGCGTGCTGCGCCTGGTGCTCGAGCTCGATGGCGAAGTCATCCAGCGTGCCGACCCCCATATCGGCCTGCTGCACCGCGCTACCGAGAAGCTGGCCGAACAGAAGACCTACCTGCAATCGGTGCCGTACATGGACCGTCTCGACTATGTGTCGATGATGTGCAATGAACACGCCTACGTGATGGCGATCGAAAAGCTGCTGGGCCTGGAAGTGCCGCTGCGCGCGCAATACATCCGCGTGATGTTCGACGAGATCACCCGCGTGCTGAACCACCTGATGTGGCTCGGCGCGCACGCGCTCGACGTCGGCGCCATGGGCCCGTTCCTGTACTGCTTCCGCGACCGCGAAGATTTGTTCGACTGCTACGAAGCGGTGTCGGGCGCGCGCATGCACGCGGCCTACTACCGTCCGGGCGGCGTGTACCGCGACCTGCCGGACGCGATGCCGCAGCACAAGGCCTCGATCATCCGCAACGCGAAAGCCATAGGCAAGCTCAATGAAAACCGCCAGGGTTCGCTGCTGGACTTCATCGAAGACTTCACGCGCCGTTTCCCGACCTATGTCGATGAATACGAAACGCTGCTGACCGACAACCGTATCTGGAAACAGCGTACGGTCGGCATCGGCGTGGTGTCGCCGGAAGATGCGCTGGCGATGGGCTTTACCGGCGCCATGCTGCGCGGTTCGGGCGTGAAATGGGATTTGCGCAAGCAGCAGCCGTACGAAGTGTACGACCTGATGGACTTCGACATTCCGATCGGCACCAACGGCGACTGCTACGACCGCTACCTGGTCCGCGTGGAAGAAATGCGCCAGGCCAACCGCATCATCAAGCAGTGCGTGGAGTGGCTGCGCAACAATCCGGGTCCTGTCATGACCAGCAACCGCAAGGTGGCGCCTCCGGGCCGTGTCGACATGAAGACCAACATGGAGTCCTTGATTCACCACTTCAAGCTGTTCACGGAAGGGTTCCACGTGCCGCCGGGCGAAGCCTACAGCGCGGTCGAACATCCGAAAGGCGAGTTCGGCATCTATCTGGTGTCCGATGGCGCCAACAAGCCGTACCGCATGAAGCTGCGTGCACCCGATTATGCGCACTTGCAGTCGCTCGACGAAATGGCGCGTGGACACATGATTGCCGACGCCGTGACCATCATCGGTACGCAAGACATCGTGTTCGGCAGTATTGACCGCTAAGAGGCAAAAAGTATGTTGTTATCAGAGCAGTGCTATAAAAAAATTGACCGCGAACTGGCCAAGTATCCAGGCGATCAGCGCCAGTCGGCCGTGATGGCCGCGCTGGCCCACGCCCAGGATGAACTGGGCTGGCTGGCGCCGGAAACCATGAAGGAACTGGCCGACTATATCGGCATGCCGGCGATTGCGGTGCAGGAAGTTGCCACGTTCTACAACATGTACAACGTGAAACCGGTCGGCAAGCACAAGATCACCGTGTGCACCAACCTGCCATGCGCCCTGTCGGGCGGCGTGCGCGCAGCGGAATACCTGAAGCAGAAGCTGGGCATCGATTTCCGCGAAACCACCCCGGACGGCCAGTTCACGCTGGTCGAAGGCGAGTGCATGGGCGCTTGCGGCGATGCGCCTGTCCTGCTGGTCAGTAATAAAACCATGTGCAGCTGGATGTCGAACGAGAAAATCGACGCCATGCTGGAGGAACTCAAGAAATGACGTCACTCCACAACCGCCATATCGATCCATTGATCCTGAAGGATCTGGATGGCAAGAACTGGCATTTGCAAGACTATGTGAACCGCGGCGGCTATTCGGCCCTGCGCCGCATCCTGGAAGAGAAGATCACGCCGGAACAGATCATCGCCGACCTCAAGGCTTCGTCCTTGCGCGGCCGTGGCGGCGCGGGCTTCCCGACCGGCCTGAAGTGGAGCTTCATGCCGCGCCAGTTCCCTGGACAGAAATACCTCGTCTGCAATACCGATGAAGGCGAACCGGGCACGTTCAAGGACCGCGACATCATTCGCTACAATCCCCATGCGCTGATCGAAGGCATGGCGATCGGCGCTTACGCGATGGGCATCACCGTGGGCTACAACTATATCCACGGCGAGATCTTCCAGGAATACCTGCGTTTCGAAGAAGCGCTGGAAGAGGCGCGCGCCGCCGGCTTCCTGGGCGACAAGATCATGGGCAGCGAATTCTCGTTCCAGTTGCATGCGCACCATGGTTATGGCGCCTATATCTGCGGCGAAGAAACCGCACTGCTCGAATCGCTGGAAGGCAAGAAAGGCCAGCCGCGCTTCAAGCCGCCTTTCCCGGCCTCGTTTGGCCTGTACGGCAAGCCGACCACCATCAACAATACGGAAACGTTCGCGGCCGTGCCGTTCGTGCTGAACATCGGTCCGGAGAAATACCTGGCGATGGGCAAGCCGAACAACGGCGGTTCGAAGATCTTCTCGATCTCGGGCGACGTGGAACTGCCGGGCAACTACGAAGTGCCGCTCGGCACGCCGTTTGCCAAACTGCTGGAACTGGCAGGCGGCATGCGTGGCGGCAAAAAGATCAAGGCCGTGATTCCTGGCGGCTCGTCCGCGCCAGTGATCCGCGGCGACATCATGATGCAGACCGACCTGGACTACGACTCGATCGCGAAAGCCGGTTCGATGCTCGGTTCGGGCGCCGTCATCGTGATGGACGAAACACGCTGCATGGTCAAGGCGCTGGAACGCCTGTCCTACTTCTACTTTGAGGAATCGTGCGGCCAGTGTACGCCTTGCCGTGAAGGCACAGGCTGGATGTACCGCATGGTGCACCGCATCGAGCAGGGGCAGGGTCGTCCAGACGACCTGGACATGCTCAACTCGATCGCCGACAACATCCAGGGCCGCACCATTTGCGCGCTGGGCGATGCGGCTGCCATGCCGGTACGGGCCTTCATTAAGAATTTCCGTGAAGAATTTGAATATCATGTCGAGCACAAGCATTGCTTAGTGCCCGCTTACATCTAAGCTGCGTCAGGTAACGATCACCATGGTTGAAATCGAAATAGACGGCAAAAAAGTCGAAGTCCCTGCTGGTAGCATGGTGATGGACGCCGCCAACAAATTGGGAACCTACATTCCGCACTTCTGCTATCACAAGAAATTGTCGATCGCAGCGAACTGCCGCATGTGCCTGGTCGAAGTGGAAAAGGCGCCCAAGCCTTTGCCCGCTTGCGCGACCCCGGTCAGCGCCGGCATGATCGTGCGCTCCGCCAGCGACAAGGCTGTGCAGGCGCAGAAGTCCGTGATGGAATTCCTGTTGATTAACCACCCGCTCGATTGCCCTATCTGCGATCAGGGCGGCGAATGCCAGTTGCAGGATCTGGCAGTCGGCTACGGCAAGAGCGAATCGCGCTACCAGGAAGACAAGCGCGTCGTGAAGCCGAAGGAAGCCGGTCCGCTGGTCTCGATGCAGGAGATGGCGCGCTGCATCCAGTGCACCCGCTGCGTACGCTTTGGCCAGGAAGTGGCCGGCGTGATGGAGCTGGGCATGATCGGCCGCGGTGAACACTCGGAAATCGTGTCGTTTGTCGGCCAGACGGTCGACTCCGAACTGTCGGGCAACATGATCGACCTGTGCCCGGTGGGTGCGTTGACCTCGAAGCCGTTCCGCTACAGCGCCCGTACCTGGGAATTGTCGCGCCGCAAATCGGTCAGCCCGCATGACGGCCTGGGTGCCAACCTGATCGTGCAAGTGAAAGCTGGCAAGGTCAAGCGCGTGCTGCCGCTGGAAAACGAGGCCGTCAACGAATGCTGGATCTCGGACAAGGACCGTTTCTCGTACGAAGCGCTGGACAGTGCCGAGCGCCTGACCTCGCCGATGCTGAAACAGGGCAACGAGTGGAAAGAAGTCGACTGGCAAACCGCGCTGGAATATGTGGCGCACGGCCTGAAAAACATCAAGCACGAACATGGCGCCGACGCCATCGCCGCGCTGGCCACGCCGCACTCTACCGTGGAAGAACTGGTCCTGCTGCAAAAAGTCGTCAACGGCCTCGGTTCCGAGCACGTCGACTTCCGCCTGCGCCAGACCGACTTCGCGCTCGACGCCAATGTCAAACCTTGGCTGGGCATGCCGATCACCGACTTCGCGCAGATCAAGCGCGCCTTCGTCATCGGCTCGTTCCTGCGCAAGGACCACCCGCTGCTGGCCACGCGCCTGCGCGCCTCCGTCAAGGGCGGCGCCAAGCTGTCGATCCTGCATGCGTCGGACGACGAGCAGCTGATGAACATCGCCAACAAGATGATCGTTGCGCCGAGCGACTGGCTGGCCGCCTTGTCGGAAGTGGTGGTCGCTGTTGCGAAAGCAAAAGAGATCGCCGCACCTGCCGGTTTCGATGCGGTCAACGCGTCGGACGTGGCCGCCAATATCGCCGCCAGCCTGATGGCCGGCGACCATGGCGCCATCCTGCTGGGCAACGCGGCAACGCAACACCCGCAGGCGTCGCAACTGCACGCTGCCGCACAATGGATTTCGGAACAGACCGGCGCCACCCTGGGCTACCTGACGGAAGCGGCCAACACGGTAGGCGCGCACCTGGTGGTCAAGCCGCGCAGCAATGCGCAGGCCGCGTTTGCCGCACCGAAAAAAGCCTACGTGCTGCTGCACGCCGAGCCGGAACTCGATAGCGCCAATCCACAGGCAGCCCGCGCCGCGCTGGACGGCGCCGACATGGTCGTTGCCATGTCCGCCTTCAAGCACGGCGTGGACTATGCCGACGTGCTGCTGCCGATTTCGCCGTTCGCCGAAACCTCGGGCACCTTCGTCAATTGCGAAGGCCGCGCGCAAAGTTTCAATGGCACCGTGAAACCGCTGGCGGAAACCCGTCCGGCCTGGAAAGTGCTGCGCGTGCTGGGCAATATCCTCGGCCTGCCAGGTTTCGACTATGACACCTCCGAAGCGATCCGCGACGAAGCGTTCGGCGTAGGCGTGACCGACCTGTCGGCACAGCTGAGCAATGTCGCGAAAAACGCACCGGCGGCCAGCACGTATGCACCGGCTTCGCCGGCGCTGCAACGCATCGCCGACGTGCCGATCTACTTTGCCGACGCGCTGGTACGCCGCTCCGAGCCGCTGCTGCGCACGGCCGACGGCGCCGCGCCGCAAGCGCACCTGTCGCCAGCACTGGCCGACAAGCTGGGCATCAAGGCCGGCGACAAGGTCAAGGTGGCGCAGGGCGCCGGCAGCGCCATCCTGGTAGCGGCCATCCATGCCGGCCTGCCAGCCAATGTGGTGAAAGTGTCGGCGGCGCATGCCTCGACCGCTCGCCTGGGCGGCATGTTCGGTGACATCACAGTTGAAACAGCAGAGGGGAACATCTGATGGCGCTGCCTGAATTTGTAAACGTCATCAATACCGGCGGGCAGAACCTGCTGGGCGTGACCTGGCCGTTCTTCTGGACGCTGATCAAGATCCTGTGCGTGCTGTTGCCGCTGATGGGCCTGGTTGCTTACGCCACCCTGTGGGAGCGCAAGCTGATCGGCTGGATCCAGATCCGCGTCGGTCCGAACCGCGTGGGTCCGCTGGGCCTGCTGCAGCCGATCGCCGATGCGCTCAAACTCTTGTTCAAAGAGATTATCATCCCGTCCAAGGCCGCCAAGGGCCTGTTCGTGATCGGTCCGATCATGACCATCATGCCGGCCCTGGCCGCCTGGTCGGTGGTGCCGTTCGGTCCGGAAGCGGTGCTGGCCAATGTCAACGCCGGCCTGCTGCTGCTGCTGGCGATTACCTCGATGGAAGTCTATGGCATCATCATCGCCGGCTGGGCCTCGAACTCGAAGTACTCGTTCATGGGCGCCATGCGCGCCTCGGCACAGATGATCTCGTATGAAATCCCGATGGGTTTCGTGATGGTGATCGTGCTGATGGTGTCGGGCAGCCTGAACTTCATCGACATCGTCGGCGGCCAGCAGATCGGCTACTTCGCCGACAAGGGCGTGAACTTCCTGTCGTGGAACTGGCTGCCGCTGCTGCCGATGTTCGTCATCTACCTGGTGTCGGGCCTGGCCGAAGCCAACCGCCACCCGTTCGACGTGGTCGAGGGCGAGTCGGAAATCGTGGCCGGCCACATGGTCGAATATTCGGGCATGGCCTACGCCATGTTCATGCTGGCCGAATACGCCAACATGATCCTGATCGGCGCGCTCGCTTCGATCATGTTCCTCGGCGGCTGGTCGGCACCGTTCGGCTTCCTCGAATTCTGGGGTGGTTTCGGCGGCTTCTTCTGGCTGTTTGCCAAGACCTTCTTCATCGTGTCGCTGTTCGTCTGGGTGCGTGGTACTTTCCCGCGCTACCGTTATGACCAGATCATGCGCCTCGGCTGGAAAGTGTTTATCCCGTTGACGCTGGTCTACCTGGTCTTCGTCGCAGCCTGGATGCAGACATCCTGGAATATTTGGAAGTAAGAGAGTGCATACGAATGGATAAGGTAAAAGATTTTTTCAGCAGTCTCCTGTTAGGCGAGCTGATCAAGGGCATGGCGCTGACTGGCAAGTACATGTTTTCGCGCAAGATCACGGTGCAATTCCCGGAAGAGAAGACACCGATCTCGCCGCGTTTCCGTGGCTTGCACGCGCTGCGCCGCTACCCGAACGGCGAGGAACGTTGCATCGCCTGCAAACTGTGCGAAGCAGTCTGCCCGGCGATGGCCATCACGATCGAATCGGAGCAGCGTGACGACGGTTCGCGCCGTACCACGCGCTACGATATTGATTTGACCAAGTGCATCTTCTGCGGTTTCTGCGAAGAGTCCTGCCCGGTCGATTCGATCGTCGAAACGCACGTGCTGGAATACCACGGCGAGAAACGCGGCGATTTGTATTACACGAAAGAGATGTTGCTGGCCGTGGGCGATCGTTATGAAAACGAGATCGCCGCCGCACGCGCCGCCGACGCACCTTATCGCTGATGGATGCGCCGCAGCCCCAAAGCTGCGGCGCGCCCCTCGTTCATCTGTACGTCTATTGGGTTTTTTATGGACTTTAAAACAATTTTGTTTTACGCCTTTTCGCTGATCTTGATTTTGGCAGCGACGCGCGTCATCACGGCCCGTAATCCGGTCCACGCAGTACTGTTCCTGGTGCTGTCCTTCTTTTCCGCGGCAGGCATCTGGATGCTGCTGCAAGCTGAATTCCTGGCCATCGTGCTGGTATTGGTGTATGTCGGCGCCGTGATGGTGCTGTTCCTGTTCGTGGTCATGATGCTCGATATTAATATCGACCGCATGCGCGAAGGCTTCTGGGGCTACCTGCCGCTGTCGGTGACGGTTGGCGTGATCATCGTGCTGGAAATGGCCGCCGTGCTGTGGCATGGTTTCCGCAACTTCTCGCCAAGCATCGCCCCGGCCAACGTCAACCTGGGCGGCACCAAGGAACTGGGCATGCTGATCTACACCGAGTATGTGTTTGCCTTTGAAATCGCCGCCGTGGTGCTGCTGGTGGCCATCGTTGCCGCTGTCGCGCTGACGCTGCGCAAGCGCAAGGACACCAAGCACTTTGCTCCGGGCGATGCCGTGCGCGTCAAGCGCAACGACCGCCTGAAGATCATCAAGATGGACGCGGTCGTCGAGCGTCCAGCGGCGCCGGAAGGCAAGGAGACACCATGACACTTACGCTTACACATTTCCTGGTCCTGGGCGCGATCCTGTTCGCCATCTCGATCATCGGGATTTTCCTGAACCGCAAGAACATCATCGTATTGCTGATGGCAATCGAATTGATGCTGCTGGCGGTGAACATGAACTTCATCGCGTTTTCCCATTTCCTGGGTGACGCGGCCGGTCAGATCTTCGTTTTCTTCATCCTGACGGTTGCCGCCGCTGAGTCGGCTATCGGTCTGGCTATTCTGGTGGTGATGTTCCGTAATCTGGATACCATCAACGTCGAAGACCTGGACAGCCTCAAAGGCTGATGTTTTTCAGACTCGATCTCTCGAATAATAACGATTAAGGTTCATCATGGCGGGGCAACTTCTAAACCCTAACCTCCTTCTTGCCGTACCGCTGGCGCCGCTGGCCGGTGCCGCGATTGCAGGTTTGCTTGGCACCCAGTTCCTGGGTAATTTGGTCGGTCGCAAGACGTCGCATACCGCGACGATCCTGGGCGTACTGATCGCGTTCATCCTGTCCGTGCAGACGCTGCTGGCAGTGATGGATGGCGCGACATTCAATGGCACGATCTATAACTGGATGACGATCGGCACCCTGAAGATGGAAGTGGGCTTCCAGATCGATTCGCTGTCGGCGATGATGATGTGCGTGGTCACCTTTGTCTCGCTGATGGTGCACATCTACACGATCGGCTACATGAAGGACGACGAAGGCTACAACCGCTTCTTCGCCTACATCTCGCTGTTCACGTTCTCGATGCTGATGCTGGTCATGGCCAACAACTTCCTGCAGCTGTTCTTCGGCTGGGAAGCCGTGGGCCTGGTCTCGTACCTGCTGATCGGTTTCTGGTACCAGCGTCCGACGGCCATCGTGGCCAACATGAAGGCCTTCCTGGTCAACCGCGTGGGCGACTTCGGCTTTATCCTCGGCATCGGCCTGCTGCTGGCGTACGCCGGTACCATGAACTACCAGGAAGTGTTTGCCAAGAAAGAAGCACTGTCGCTGCTCAGCCTGCCTGGCACCGACTGGGCCCTGCTGACAGTTGCCTGCATCTGCCTGTTCATCGGCGCGATGGGCAAATCGGCGCAGTTCCCGCTGCACGTGTGGCTGCCTGACTCGATGGAAGGTCCTACCCCGATCTCGGCACTGATCCACGCCGCGACGATGGTGACGGCCGGCATCTTCATGGTCTCGCGCATGTCGCCGCTGTTCGAACTGTCCGACACGGCCTTGTCCTTCATCCTGGTGATCGGCTCCATCACGGCACTGTTCATGGGTTTCCTGGGCATCATCCAGAACGACATCAAGCGCGTGGTCGCTTACTCGACCCTGTCGCAGCTCGGTTACATGACGGTCGCGCTCGGTTCGTCCGCCTACTCGGTGGCCGTATTCCACCTGATGACCCACGCATTCTTCAAGGCACTGCTGTTCCTGGGCGCCGGTTCGGTCATTATCGGCATGCACCATGACCAGGACATCCGCAACATGGGCGGCCTGCGCAAATACATGCCGATCACCTGGATCACTTCCCTGATCGGTTCGCTGGCCCTGATCGGCACGCCGCTGTTCTCGGGTTTCTACTCGAAAGACAGCATTATCGAAGCGGTCGAAGCGACCCATATCTGGGGCGCCGGCTTTGCGCAGTTCGCCGTGCTGGCCGGTGTGTTCGTGACCGCCTTCTACTCGTTCCGCATGTACTTCCTGGTCTTCCACGGCAAGGAACGCTTCGGCCAGGCGCACGCGCACGGCCATGACGACCATCACGCGCCCGCGGCCAAGCATGACGCCCACGCGCATGATTCGGACGCGCATCATGAAGAAGAGGAAGACGACCACGCGCACCACGGCCTGGAGCCTGGCCAGAAGCCGCATGAATCGCCATTCGTGGTCTGGTTCCCGCTGGTGATGCTGGCGATTCCTTCGGCCCTCATCGGCTACCTGACCATCGGCCCGATGCTGCATGGCGACTTCTTCAAGGGCGTGATCTTTGTCGGCGAAAACCATCCTGCAATGGAAGAGTTGTCGCACGAGTTCCACGGTGCGATGGCAATGGCGCTGCACGGCCTGTCGACCGCGCCGTTCTGGCTGGCCCTGTCCGGCGTGGTGGCGGCTTACTACTGCTATATGGTCAATCCGCGCGTGCCGGCCTGGTTCTTTGCCAAGTTCCACGCGATCCACACCGTGCTGGACAACAAGTACTACATGGACAAGTTCAATGAAGTCGTGTTTGCCGGCGGCGCCCGCGTGTTGGGCAATGGCCTGTGGAACTTCGGTGACAAAAAGCTCATCGATGGCCTGGTGGTCAATGGCAGCGCCAAAGTGGTTGGCTGGATCTCGTCGCTGTCGCGTGTGTTGCAGACGGGTTATATCTACCACTACGCGTTCGTGATGATCCTCGGCGTGCTGGCTGCCCTGATCTATTTCCTGCCATTCTGGCCCGCTAAGTAAGCTGACCTGATAAAAGAATACTGAGAACCATGATGCAGTCTACGATTTCTACACTACCTCCTTACCTGAGTCTGTCGATCTGGGTGCCGATCATTTGCGGCGTCCTGGTCCTGGCTCTCGGCCGCGACAGCAAAGCGGGTTTTACCCGCTGGCTGTCGCTGGCTGGCGCGGTGCTCAGCATGCTGTGCACCTTGCCGCTGATCCAGCATTTCGACAATGCCGCGCACGGCATGCAGTTCGTTGAAAAATCGCCCTGGATTAACCAGTTCAATATCTGGTACTCGCTCGGCATCGACGGCCTGTCGCTGTGGTTCGTGCCGCTGACCGCCTTCATCACGGTGATCGTGGTGATCTCGGCCTGGCAGGTGATCGAGAAGCGCATTGCCCAGTACATGGGCGCGTTCCTGATCCTGTCGGGCCTGATGATCGGCGTGTTCTGCGCCATGGACGGCCTGCTGTTCTACTTCTTCTTTGAAGCTACCCTGATCCCGATGTACATCATCATCGGTATCTGGGGCGGTTCGAACCGCGTGTACGCCTCGTTCAAGTTCTTCCTGTACACCTTCTTCGGCTCGCTGCTGACGCTGGTCGCCATCATCTACCTGCGCTCGCAAACCGGTACCTTCGACATCCTCGAATGGCATGCCTTCAAGCTGTCGATGCGCGAACAGATCTTCATCTTCATCGCCTTCCTGATGGCGTTTGCCGTCAAGGTGCCGATGTTCCCGGTCCACACCTGGCTGCCGGACGTCCACGTCGAAGCGCCTACCGGTGGTTCCGCCGTGCTGGCCGCCATCATGCTGAAACTGGGCGCCTACGGCTTCCTGCGTTTCTCGCTGCCGATCACGCCGGACGCCAGCCACTACCTGTCGGGCTTCATGATCGCGCTGTCGCTGATCGCCGTGATCTATATCGGCCTGGTCGCGCTGGTGCAGACCGACATGAAAAAGCTGGTCGCCTATTCGTCGATCGCCCACATGGGTTTCGTCACGCTGGGCTTCTTCATGTTCAACGACATCTCGGTGCAGGGCGGTATCGTGCAGATGGTGTCGCACGGCTTTATCTCGGGCGCGATGTTCCTGTGCATCGGCGTGCTGTACGACCGCATGCATACCCGTAACATCGCCGACTACGGCGGGGTAGTGAACCGCATGCCGAAATTTGCCGCTTTCTTCGTGCTGTTCTCGATGGCCAACTGCGGCTTGCCGGCCACCTCCGGTTTCGTCGGCGAGTTCATGGTGATCCTTGGCGCGGTGCAATTCAACTTCTGGATCGGCCTGCTGGCTGCAACGGCACTGATCTGGGGCGCGGCGTACTCGCTGTGGATGGCCAAGCGCGTGGTGTTCGGCAAGATCAAGAACAAGCATGTGGCTGAACTGACCGACATCAACAAACGTGAATTCTTCATGCTTGCTGTGCTGGCAATCGCCGTGCTCGTGATGGGTCTGTACCCAGCGCCGTTCACCGACACGATGCAAACTTCGGTGACCGACCTGCTCAAGCATGTCGCCATCAGCAAGTTGCCTTAAATACGAAGAACCCTAAACATGACTAATTCACCCAACCTGGTACCGCTGTACGCGGAAATCTTTCTGCTGATCGCCACCTCGGCGATCCTGCTGATCGATATGTTCTTGCCTGCGGCGAAGCGTTCGATCACCTATGCGCTGTCGCTGCTGACGCTGGCAGGCTGCGCCTTGCTGACCGTGGGCGACTTCAACGCCGGCACCACCGTCTACACGTTCCACAACATGTTCGTGTCGGACCCGATGTCGCAGCTGCTGAAACTGTTCTCGTATGGCGCCGTCGCGATGACCCTGATCTACTCGCGCAGCTATGCCACCGACCGCACCATGCTGTCGGGTAACCTGGGCGGCGAGTTCTACGTGCTGGCCCTGTTCGCACTGCTGGGCCAGATGATCATGATCTCGGCCAACAGCTTCCTGATCATCTACCTGGGTCTGGAACTGATGTCGCTGTCGCTGTACGCACTGATCGCGCTGCGCCGCGACAATGCCAAGGCCACCGAAGCGGCGATGAAATACTTCATCCTCGGGGCGCTGGCTTCCGGTTTCATGCTGTACGGTATCTCGATGCTGTACGGTGCCACCGGCTCGCTGGACCTGCACACCGTGCGCGTGGCGCTGGAATCGGGCACCGCCAACGGCACCATCATGGTGTTCGGCCTGGTGTTCCTGGTTGCCGGCCTGGCCTTCAAACTGGGCGTGGTGCCATTCCACATGTGGGTACCGGACGTGTACCAAGGTTCGCCTACCGCCGTGACGTTGCTGCTGGGCGCGGCGCCGAAACTGGCTGCGTTCGCCATCTGCCTGCGCTTGCTGGCCGAAGGCCTGCTGCCGATGGCGCGCGACTGGCAACAGATGCTGATGGTGCTGGCCGTGATGTCGCTGGCAATCGGCAACTTCACCGCGATCGCACAGACCAACCTGAAGCGCATGCTGGCGTACTCCACCATTGCGCAGATGGGCTTCGTGCTGCTGGGCCTGATGTCGGGCACCTTCACCGAAACCACCGGCGTGCTGAACGCCTCCGGTGCGGCCAATGCCTACGGCGCGGCCATGTACTACGTCGTTACCTACGTGTTTACCACGCTCGGTACCTTCGGCGTGATCATGCTGCTGGCCCGCAATGGTTTTGAAGCGGAAGAACTGGCCGACTTCAAGGGCCTGGGCAAGCGCAGCCCGATCTTCGCGCTGGTGATGACCCTGTTCATGTTCTCGCTGGCCGGCGTGCCGCCGCTGATGGGCTTCATGGCCAAGTACTCGGTGCTGGCCGCCGTGCTGGGCACCGGCCAGATCTGGCTGACCATCCTGGCCGTGCTGTTCTCGCTGATCGGCGCCTTCTACTACCTGCGCGTGGTGAAAATGATGTGGTTCGACGAGCCGATCGACACCAACGCGCTGGTGGTGCATGGCGACATGCGCTTGGTACTCGCTGCCAACGGCGCGATGGTGCTGGTGCTCGGTATCTTGCCGAACAGCATCCTGGCGGCCTGCGCAACGGCCATTACCAAGACGCTGGCCTCGTAAGATGGATGTCGCCGCTTCGAGCTGGCTGGTGATCGCCATGGGCATCCTGGCGGCCAACCTGCCGTTCTTTAACGACAAGCTGTTTGCCGCCGTGCCCTTGAAACAGGGTGCGCCGGCAGCCGATGGCAAGCGCTGGCGCAAGCCGCTGGCACTGCGCCTGCTGGAGATGGTGATTTTGTACTTCATCGTCGGCAGCCTGGCGTTCGTGCTCGAAGCGCGCATCGGCAACGCCTTCCCGCAGACCTGGGAGTTTTACGCCATCACCGGCTGCCTGTTCCTGGTGCTGGCTTTCCCCGGCTTTGTGGCGCGTTATTTACGCAAGCAACGCGCTTGATATCCTCCGAAAGCGGCGCCTCTGGCGCCGTTTTTTATTAATTAAAAGGAAACGCATGGACCCGCATCTGACTGAAACAAAAGTGGACGGCGAGACCGTCTTCGAAGGCAGCTTCCTGCAGGTGCAGCGCGACCGCGTCAGCCTGCCGGACGGCAAGATCACCGACCGCGAATATATCCTGCACCCGGGCGCCGTGGTGATCCTGCCGCTGCTCGACGATGGCACGGTGCTGATGGAGCGGCAGTTCCGCTATCCGCTGAACCAGGTATTTATCGAATTCCCGGCCGGCAAGATCGATGCCGGCGAAGACTATCTCGATTGCGCTAAGCGCGAACTGCTGGAAGAGACCGGTTATACGGCGACCGACTGGCAATTCGTCTCGACCATCCACAACGCCATCGCGTATTCGGACGAGCACCTGGAGCTGTTCGTGGCGCGCGGCCTGGTGGCAGGCGAACGCCAGCTCGACGAAGGCGAATTCCTGGAAACGTTTACGGCCACCGTGCCGCAGCTGCTGGACTGGGTGCGCGACGGCACGATCACCGACGTGAAGACCGTGATCGGCATCTTCTGGCTCGATAAAATCACCAGTGGCGCCTGGCAGCCTGCCTGATACGCGAGCCGGGTTCGTCATGCGCGCGCTGATTTCGCTGTTATTGGTGTTCGCCAGCGACGGCGCCCAGGCGGCCGCGCGCACGCCATTCCAGATCCGCTGCGAAGACACCATCAGCAAGACCGTCTCGGTGCTGACGGCGCAGCAGAACGGCTACAGCATCGACACCCATCTGCCGTACAAGGCGCTGACGGCCATGAAGGGCGTGGCGCGCCAGAACGCCTACGTGCTGGGACTGACCAAGACCGAATCGCAGATCCGGATCGCGCTGGCCGGCCCGATGCTGCAGGACCCCGTCAGCGGCTACGAATGCGTGGCGCCGCAGATCGGCGTGACGATTACCTATGTGCCGGTGGTGATCTATATCGGCCGCGAGTTTCCGCCCGGCACCTGCGCGTATGATGAGATACTCAAGCACGAGCTGCGCCACCTGAAAACCTATATGGACTACCTGCCGCGCGTGGAAAAGACCGTGCGCGCGGCGCTGGCAAAACGTTTCGAGGCGCGCCCGCTGTATGCGCCGCGCGGCACGGCCAAGGCGGCGCTGGCGCGCGAAATCGACACGGGCTGGCTGCCGTATATCAAGGCGGAAATGCGCAAGGTGGAAATCCTGCAGGCCGCCATCGATTCGCCGCAGGAATATGCACGCCTCGGCAAGGCCTGCAATGGCGAGATCCAGAACATATTGGCCGGCAAGGCGCCGGCCGGCAAGTGAAGAAAGCAGCAATGACCGAACAAGTGAAGACCGCCCGCCATTTCGCACTGATCCCCGCCGCCGGCGTGGGCGCGCGCATGGAGGCGGGCAGCCCCAAGCAATACCTGACTATTGCAGGCAAACCCATGCTGCGCCACGCGCTCGACGCCTTTCTGGCCAGCCCGCTGATTGCGCACACCTATGTGGTGGTCAGCGCCGCCGATGGCCTGATCGACGGCGTGATTCCATCGCATGGCGTGACGGTATTGCGCTGCGGCGGCGCCACCCGCATGGAGACCATCCTGAACGGCCTGCAGGCGCTGCACGGCATCGTCGACGTGCACGACCAGGTGCTGGTGCACGACGCGGCCCGGCCTGGCCTGACGCCTGCGCTGGTCGCCAAACTGATCGCCGAGGTGGGCGACCATCCGGCCGGCGGCCTGCTGGCTCTGCCCGTGGTCGATACGGTCAAGCGGGCAGGGCAGGGGAACCTGTCGGCCGCCACCGTGCCGCGCGACGGCCTGTGGCTGGCGCAGACGCCGCAGATGTTTTCCTATGCGCTGCTGCACCGCGCCCTGTGCGAAGCGCCCGATCCGCAAGCGATTACCGACGACGCTTCCGCCGTCGAAGCGCTGGGCCTGGCGCCGAAACTGGTCGAAGGCCATCCGCGCAACCTGAAGGTGACCTTGCCGCGCGATATACAGACGGCAGAGATGTACCTGGCCAACCCTTGATTTATTTTTGAAGAGATTTCGATGAGCACTACTGCGACTCCCGTATTACCGTTCCGCATCGGCCAGGGTTATGACTGCCACGCGCTGGTGGAAAACCGCGACCTGATTATCGGCGGCGTGAAGATACCGCACCACCTGGGCCTGCTGGGCCACTCCGACGCCGACGTGCTGCTGCACGCGATCACCGACGCCATCTTCGGCGCGGCGGCGCTGGGCGATATCGGCCGCCATTTCCCTGATACCGATGCGCAGTTCAAGGGCGCCGACTCGCGCACCCTGCTGCGCGAAGCCGTCTCGCGCGTGCGTGCCGCCGGCTATGTGGTCGGCAATATCGATGCCACCATCATCGCCCAGCGCCCGAAAATGGCGCCGCATATCGGCGCCATGTGCGCCAATGTGGCCGAGGATCTGGGCGTGACGGTGGGGCAGGTCAATATCAAGGCCAAGACCAATGAAAAGCTCGGCTATCTGGGGCGCGAGGAGGGGATCGCGGCGGAGGCGGTGGCGTTGTTGTTAAAGGCGTGATTTCCATGTCAACAATGGTGTCGGATTACGGCGCTACGCGCCTAATCCGACCTACCCGACCTGCCCGATCTATGTGAGAAGGATCGTAGGTCGGATTAGCGTAGCGTAAACCGACACCACCAAAGGCGCCTCCACTCTCGCAGGTCGGATTAGCGCCGGTACGCCGCGTAATCCGACAACACCGCCGGTACCGCCAGGCACAGCACCGCCCGCAATCCCGGCCGGTTATCCTCCAGCCGCAAAATTCCGCCATGCAGCTGCGCCACGCTCGACACCAGCGCCAGGCCCAGCCCCACGCCCGGCGTGCCGCGGCTGGTGTCGCTGCGGTAAAAACGCTCGACCACGCGCGCACGTTCGCTTTCGGGTACGCCGGGGCCGTTATCGGCCACTGATAACTCGATCATCTGCTCGCTGTCGCGCCGCACGGCGATCGTGATGCTGCCGTGCGCCGGCGCATATTTCAAGGCGTTTTCCACCAGGTTGCCCAAGGCTTGGGCCAGCAGCACCGGGTCGCCCACCAGCTGCAGCAGGCCTTGCGGCGCGAAGGTCAGGCTGACGTCGTTCAGCTCGGCTACCGGCAGATAGAACTCCGTCACTTCGGCCGCCAGGCGCGCCAGGTCGACCGGCACGAAGCCGCCGCGGCGCGTGCCGCTGTCGATTTCGGCCAGGCGCAGCAGGGCGTTGAAGATGGCCATCACGCGGTCGACGTCGTTGATGGCGGCGTCGATCTCGGCATAGGTTTCCGCTTCGTTCGGGCGCGTCAGCGACAGTTCTTCCAGCCGCGCGCGCAGCTCGGACAGCGGCGTGCGCAGGTCATGGGCGATCGAATTGGACACATCCTGCACCCCGTGCACCAGGTGTTCGATCTGCTCGAGCATGCCGTTCACCGTATGCGTGAGCATTTCCAGCTCGTCGCCCTGGTGCGGCGCGGGCAGGCGCTGCGACAGCTTGCCGGCCATGATGGCGGCCGTGGTCTGGCTGATGCTGTCGACCTTGCGCAGCAGCACGCGGCGGATCAGCAGGGCGCCCAGCACGGCCACCAGCAGCACGGCGATGCCGCAGCCGAGCAGGCCGTAGATAAACAGCTTTTCCAGTTTTTCAAACCGATTCAGATTGCTCGCCAGCAGCAGCCGGTAGCCGCCCGGCAGTGCGGTCTGGGTCAGCTCGACCCGGCGTTCGATGCCGTCTACCACGATGGTGGCCGCGCACGGACTGGTGTGGCCGGGTGCGCCAGCGGGCCAGGCGTCGAGATTGCCGGCCAGCTTGACGCCGTTTGGCGCCATGAACAGCATCAGCCGCCCCACGCCCTGGTATACGCCGCCGGCCTGCGCTTCGATGGCGGCCGACAGCGCGCCGGGGCCATTGCGCACGAACAGTTTGCTGAGCCGTTCGGTGTCGGCCTGCAGCAGTTCCGTGCGTACTTCCTCCACATTGGTTTTCCAGGTGTACCACAGCGGGCCGGCAAACATGGCCAGCACCAGCAGGCTGACGGTGACGTAGCCGACCGCAATGGTGCGCGCGGAAAAGCCGGGCACGCGCAGCAGACGCGGCAGCCTAGGCATGGTCGCTCAGCATGTAGCCGGCGCTGCGCACGGTGCGCAGCAGCTGGGTGGGAAAGCCCGCGTCGATCTTCTGGCGCAGCTTGCTGATATGCACGTCGATCACATTGGTCTGCGGATCGAAATGGTAGTCCCACACATTTTCCAGCAGCATGGTGCGCGTGACGATCTGGTTGGCGTGGCGCAGCAGGTATTCGAGCAGCTTGAATTCGCGCGGCTGCAGGGTCAGCTGCTTGCCGTCACGGATCACCTTGTGCGTCAGCAGGTCGATCGACAGGCCGCCCAGCGACAGGCTGGTTTCCACGCTTTTTTCCTGCGAGCGGCGCAGCAGGGCGTCGAGCCTGGCCAGCAGCTCGCCAAAGGCAAACGGCTTGATCAGGTAGTCGTCGCCGCCGCTTTTCAGGCCGCGGATGCGCTCGTCCACGCCGTCGAGCGCGCTCAGGATCAGGATCGGCACCCGGTTGCCGCTCTTGCGCAGGGTTTCCACGATGGCCAGGCCGTCGATGCCGCCCGGCAGCATGCGGTCCATGATGATGGCGTCATAGGTGGCGCTGACGGCGTGATACATGCCGTCGCGGCCGTTGTCGGCATGGTCGACCGTGTGTCCGGCCTCGCCCAGTCCCTTGATGACGAAGCGCGATACGCGCTCGTTGTCTTCCACTAATAATAATTTCACTGCCAGCCTCGTCTCGGTTCAGGTCGCGCCATGTTCGCGCCAGCCGCCGCCCAGGGCACGGTACAGTTCCAGCAGGCTGTTCCAGCGGTTCAGGCGCGCCGCGACGAGGGCGATCTGCGCATTGTACAGGTCAGTCTTGGCGTTCAGCACGCTCAGGTAATCGTCCACGCCGTTGTCGTAGCGCAGCTCGGCCAGCGCCAGGCGGCGCTGCTGGGTGTCGCTGTAGGCTTGCCGCGCCGCCAGTTCCGCCTCGTAGGTGCCGCGCGCGGCCAGGCCGTCGGCCACCTCGCGGAACGCGCCCTGCACGCTCTTCTGATATTGCGCGACGCCGATGTCCTTGCCGATCTTCACCGCGTCGAGGTTGGCCTGGTTGGCGCCGCCATCGAACAGCGGCAGCAGCAGTTGCGGCGCGAACGACCAGGCGCCCGAACCGGCGTTGAACAAGTTGCCCAGGCTGGAGCTGGCCGTGCCGGCCGTGGCCGTCAGCGCGATCTGCGGGAAAAACGCCGCGCGCGCCACGCCAATGCGGGCGTTCTCGGCGCGCAGCAGCGCTTCGGCCTGCTGCACGTCGGGCCGGCGCAGCAGCAGGTCCGAGGGCAGGCCGGCCGGAATATCGGCCATCAGCGCCAGGTCGCGCAGCGGCACCGGTGCCGGCAGGTCGGCCGGCAGGTTCTGGCCCAGCAGCAGCACCAGCGCATTTCTGGCCTGCGCCTGCTGGCGCGTCAGCGAGGCCTGGTTGGCGTGCGCCTGCTGCACCACGCCTTGCGCCAGCGTGGCATCGAGTTCCGAGCCGGTGCCCGTGTCGTAGCGCAGCCTGGCGATGCGGTACGATTCGCGCGCCGCCAGTTCCGTGTCGTTGCTGACGGCCAGCTGCTCGCCGAACGCCAGCATGGCCAGGTACTGTTCGCTGACCTGGGCAACGAGTGCGATCTGCGCCGCCTGGCGCGCATGGCTGGTGGCCAGGTACTGTTCGCGCGCCACCTCGTCGAGCGAGCGCAGGCGGCCAAAGAAATCGAGTTCCCACGAGGCCGACAGGCCCACGCTGCGGTTGTGCGTCACGCCATGGTTGCGGCTGGCGTCGCCGGTGCTGGCCGCATTGTTCTTGCTGTTGCTGCCCGACGCGGCCAGGTCGACCTGCGGCAGCGTGGCCGCGCGCTGCAGCTGCAGCTGGGCGCTGGCCTGCTCGACGCGCAGCATGGCCACGCGCAGGTCGCGATTGTTGTCGAGCGCGATGCGCACCAGCCGGCGCAGGCTGGCGTCGCCGAGAAATTCGGCCCAGCCCGTGTCGGCCGCCGCCAGCGCGCCGGCCGGCTCGTTTGCCGCATAGGCGGGACCGGCCGGGTAGGCCACCGGCGCGCCTGCCGGCGGGCGCAGGTACGGCTCCTGCAGCGAACAGCCGGCCAGGGCCACGATGCTGGCGGCGGCGAAAATGGTTTTCAGATAAGTCATCAATGCGCTCCTTCAACGGCCGCAGGCGTGGCGGCCGGTTTGGCCGGTTTGACCTTGCCCGCCACCAGCACATAAAACAGGGGAATCATGTAGGTGGCCAGGAAGGTCGCGCTCAGCATGCCGCCGATCACGCCGATGCCGAGCGCCTTCTGGCTGGCCGCGCCCGCGCCGGACGCCAGCGCCAGCGGCAGTACGCCCAGCACGAAGGCCATCGAGGTCATGATGATGGGGCGCAGCCGCAGCTTGGCCGCTTCCATGGCGGCGGCCAGGGGCGTCGCGCCATGCTGCTGCAGCTCGCGCGCAAATTCCACGATCAAAATCGCGTTCTTGGCCGACAGGCCGATGGTGGTGAGCAAGCCCACCTGGAAGTACACATCGTTCGACATGCCGAACAGGCTGGCCGCGCCGAGCGCGCCCAGGATGCCGATCGGCACCACCAGGATCACCGAGACCGGCACCGACCAGCTTTCATACAGCGCGGCCAGGCTCAGGAACACCACCAGGATCGACAGCGCGTACAGCAGCGGCGCCTGGGCACCGGCTTTCGATTCCTGCAGCGAGATGCCGCTCCATTCGTAGCCGATGCCCTGCGGCAGTTGCTGCGCCAGCCGCTCCATCGCCGCCATCGCCTGGCCCGTGCTCTTGCCGGCAGCCGGCTTGCCGAGGATCTCGGCCGCTTCCACGCCGTTGTAGCGCTGCATGGCCGGCGAGCCCCAGGCCCATTCGGCCGTGGCAAACGCGGAGAACGGCACCATGTCGCCCTGCTTGTTACGCACGTGCAGCAGCTTGATGTCGTCCGGGTTCATGCGGAACGGCGCATCGGCCTGCACATAGACGCGCTTGATGCGGTTGTCGGTGTCGAAAAAATTGTTGATGTATTTCGAGCCCCAGGCGGTGGAAAACGTCTGGTCGACTTCGCTCAGCGACACGCCCAGCGCGGCCGCCTTTTCATGGTCGATATTGATTTTATAGGTCGGGTTGTCGGCCTGGCCCGTGAAACGCACCTGCATCAGGTCCGGGTCCTGGCGTGCCAGCTCCAGCAACTGGTCGCGCGCCTTGGCCAATGCCGCATGGCCCAGGTTGCCCCGGTCCTGCAGCTGGAACGAGAAGCCGGCGGCGGAACCGAGGCCACGGATCGGCGGCGGCTCGATCGGCGTGATCAGCGCGCCCTGGTAGTTGCCGTAGCGCGCCGCGATGCGCGCGCCGAGCGCCGAGACGGCCAGCTTGCTGTCCTTGCGCTCGCCCCACGGTTTCAGGCGCACGAACAGCCGGCCCAGGTTCTGGCCGCGGCCGTTCGAGTTGGCGCCGTTGATCATCATGGTGGCGTCGACCATCGCCGCCTCGTCCTTCAGCAGGTAGCTGCTGATTTCATCGAGCACGGCGCCGGTACGCTCCAGCGTGCTGCCGGCCGGCGTCTGCACCTGCACGAACATATAGCCCTGGTCTTCGTTCGGCAAAAAGCCGCCCGGCAGGCGCATGAACAGCCACAGCACCATGCCGATCAGCGCCGCATAGACCAGCAGCCAGCGGCCGCGGTGGCGCACGATGCCGGCCACGCCGCCCAGGTAGCCGTCGCGGCGCGCATCGAATGCGCGGTTGAACCAGCCGAAGAATCCTTTTTTGTCGGCGTGGCCCGGATCGGGACGCTTCAGCACCATCGCGCACAGGGCGGGCGTCAGGGTCAGGGCGACGAATACCGACAGCAGCATTGAGGCCACCACCGTCAGCGAAAATTCGCGGTAGATGGCGCCCACCGTGCCGCTGGAAAACGCCACCGGCACGAACACGGCGCACAGCACCAGCGCCACGCCGATCAGTGCGCTGCTGATCTGGCCCATCGCTTTTTGCGTGGCCTCGAACGGCTCCAGCCCGTCTTCATGCATCACGCGCTCGACGTTTTCCACCACCACGATGGCGTCGTCGACCAACAGGCCAATCGCCAGCACCAGGCCGAACATCGACAGGGTATTGATGGTAAAGCCCATCGCCGACATCACGCCAAACGTGCCCAGCAACACCACCGGCACGGTGATCGACGGAATCAGGGTGGCGCGCACGTTCTGCAGGAACAGATACATCACGAGGAACACCAGGATGATGCCTTCGATCAGGGTCTTGACCACTTCATGGATCGACACTTCGATGAACGGCGTGACGTCGTTCGGATACACCACGCGCAGGCCGCGCGGGAAGTAGGGCGCCAGTTCGATCAGGCGCGCACGCACGGCTTCGGCCGTGGCCAGCGCATTGGCGCCGGGCGCCAATTGAATGCCCAGGCCCGAGGCGCTCTTGCCGTTGTAGCGCACGTCGACGTTGTAGTTTTCCGGCCCCAGCGCGATGCGCGCCACATCGGCCAGGCGCACGCGGGCGCCGTCCGGCAGCACTTTCAGCAGGATGCGGCCGAACTGCTCCGGCGTGCGCAGCAGGGTCGCTTGCGTGATGGTGGCGCTCAGCATCTGGCCCGGCACCGACGGCGAGCCGCCCAGCTGGCCGCCCGAGATCTGCACGTTCTGCGTCTGGATCGCCTGGTTGACGTCCAGTGGCGTGAGGGCATAGCTGGTCAGTTTCACGGGGTCGAGCCAGACGCGCATCGCGTACTGGGTGCCGAACAGGTTCATGCTGCCCACGCCGGGAATGCGGCTCAAGGGATCCTGGATATTCGAGGCCACATAGTTCGAAATGTCGAACTTGCTCATGCTGTTGTCGTCCGAGACAAAACCGGCCACCATCAGGAAGTCACTGGTCGACTTGGTCACGCGCAGGCCCGATTGCTGTACTTCGGCCGGCAGGCGCGAGGTGGCCGACTGCAGCTTGTTCTGTACCTGCACCTGGGCGATATCGGGATCGGTGCCCGGCGCAAAGGTCAGGGTGGTGGTCGACTGGCCCGTATCGTCGCTGATCGAGGACATGTACAGCAGGTTGTCGATCGCGCTCATCTGCTGTTCGATCACCTGGATCACGGTGTTCTGCAGCGTTTCGGCCGAGGCGCCGGGGAAGGTGGCGGCAATCTGCACCACCGGCGGCGAGACCGGAGGAAATTGTTCGACCGGCAGCTTGAAGACGGCGATGCCGCCGGCCAGCATGATGATCAGCGACAGGACGATGGCGAAAATCGGGCGGCGGATAAAGAAATGGGACATGCGGCCGTCCTCAGTTCTGCGCCACGGCGGGCGCCGCAGGCTGTTGCAAGACCTTGACGGCGCTGCCCGGCTTGAGTTTCTGGATGCCGCTGACGATCACGCGCTCGCCGTCCTTGAGGCCGCTCTCGACCAGCCACTGGCCGCGCAGCAGGGTGGCCGCGACCACCGTGCGCTGCTGCGCCTTGTTGTTGGCGTCGACCAGCATCACCGTCGCTTCGCCCTGCGGATTGCGCGTCACGGCCGGTGCCGGCACCAGCATGGCGCCCGGGCGCACGCCCTGGTTGACTTCGGCGCGTACGAACATGCCCGGCAGCAGCAGGTGCTGCGGGTTCGGGAAGCGCGCGCGCAGGGTCACCGATCCCGTGGCCTGGTTCACCGTCACGCCGGAAAACTCCAGCGTACCCTTGTGCGCATACAGGCTGCCGTCTTCCAGTTTCAGCATCACGCCGGCCTGTTCCGGCCCGCCCCTGGCCAGGCTGCCCTCGGTCAGCTGGCGCCGCAGCGCCAGGCCTTCGGCGCTCGACTGCTGCAGGTCCACATACATCGGATCGATCTGCTGCACCGTGGTCAGCAAGGTGGCCGCGCCGCCCTGCACATACGCACCCTGCGTGACCTGCGACACGCTCGAACGCCCCGCGATCGGCGCCGTCACGTTGGTGTAGGCCAGGTTGATGCTGGCGCTGGTGACGGCCGCCCTGGCGGCGGCCACGTCGGCGGCCGCCTGCAGCTGCGCCGCCAGCGCGTTGTCGTAGGCCTGCTTGCTGACGGCATTGCCCTTGATCAGCACCTGGTAGCGTTCCAGCTGCGCATTATTGCTGACCAGGTTGGCCTGCGCGCGCTGCAGCTGCGCTTGGGCGCTGGCCAGCGTGGCGCGGTAGGGCGCGGCGTCGATCTGGTACAGCGCCTGGCCGGCGCGCACGTCCGAGCCTTCGGTAAAACTGCGTTTCAGGACCACGCCATCGACGCGCGCGCGCACTTCGGCGATCAAAAACGGCGCCGTGCGTCCGGGCAGCTCGACCGTCAGTGGCACGGTGGACTGGTGCACTGTCAGCACGGTCACTTCGGGCGTGGCGCTGGCAACAGGTTTCGAGGCGGGACTGCAGGCTGCGAGTGTCAGCAGGCAAACGGGGGCGAGAGGACGTAGACGGGGCAAGGAGGGCATGGCGCAATTCCAGAAGTCGGACGGAAACAAGGAGGTTTGTTGCACTGCACTATGCCAGCGCGGCGCTTACCCCAGCCTTTGCGGAACATTAATTTTATTTAATGTTGGGTTATGCTTGTCCTTCAACGTTGTACGCTTGCCATTCATGTCACGACCCCAGGAGAAAACCATGTCCCACTTTCGTTCCTTGCGCACCCCGGCGCTCGCCGCCGCCATGCTGGCCTTGAGCTTGTCTGCCCGCGCCGAACTGGCCGCCACCGGCGAGCCGCCAGCCGCGAAACAGGCCTGGCGTGCCGTCACCGTGGCCGATGGCGTGCGCCAGCCGTGGGGCATCGCCTGGCTGGGCGACGGCCGCGCGCTGGTCACCAGCAAGCAGGGCAGCCTGCATATCCTGAACGGCCAGAAATTCGATGAAGTCGCGCTCGAGGGCATGCCGGCCGTGTTCACGGGCGGGCAGGGCGGCCTGCTCGATATCGTGCTGCACCCGCAGGATGCGGCCAAGCCGAATCCGCGCGTCTACATGACGGTGTCGACCGGCACCAATGAGGCCAACCGCACGACGCTGGTGCAGGGCGTATTCGACGGCAAGAAAGTGACTGGCATCAAGACGCTGTTCAAGGTCTCGACCGACAAGAGCGGCGGCCAGCATTTCGGCTCGCGCCTGCTGTGGCTGCCGGACGGCACATTGCTGATGAGCGTGGCCGACGGCGGCAATCCGCCGCTGCGCGTCAAAGACCGGCTGGCGCGCGAACAGGCGCAAAACCCGGCCACGCACCTGGGCTCGATACTGCGCCTGACCGACGAAGGCAAGCCGGCGCCCGGCAATCCGCTGGCGGCCAAGGGAGCGCTGCCGGAGATCTGGTCGATGGGCCACCGCAATATCCAGGGCCTGGCACGCGATCCGGTGTCGGGCCGCATCTGGGCCACCGAGCACGGCCCGTACGGCGGCGACGAACTGAACCTGGTGGTGGCGGGCGGCAATTACGGCTGGCCGCTGCAAACCTATGGCGCCGACTACCAGACGCACGAGCCGGTGGGCAAGCACGAAGTGGCCGGCATGATCAATCCGAGCGTGGCCTGGGTGCCGTCGCCGGCGCCGTCCGGCCTGGCCGTGTATTCGGGCGACAAGATTCCATCCTGGCGCGGCAGCGTGTTCAGCGGCGGCCTGGCGGCCAAGGATATCCGCCGCGTGGCCGTCGATGCTGCTGGCCAGGTGACCGGACAGGACCGCCTGGCCATCGGCGCGCGCGTGCGCGATGTGAAGCAGGGGCCGGACGGCTATCTGTATGCGCTGACGGACGAAGACAACGGCCGCCTGCTGCGCATCGTCGCGCAATAAGCTTGCTTGCAAGGCGCCGTCTTGCTTTAAGATGGCGCCTTTCCCGCATAACCGAGGTAGTGGCATGGCCCGAGATACGTATGCCTACCGGCACGTCGCCGTCGAATCGCGCGATATTCATGGCAAGGTGGAAATGCGCCCCGTGCCGGGCCAGGCCTTTTCGCCGGAGCTGGCGGTGCAGTGTTCGCGCCGGCTGGCTGACTTGCAGCGCTACCCGCTGGGCAGCCGCTTCTTGCTGTTTGCCAAATTGACGGACCGCCTGGGCGGCACGCCGTATCTGTATGCCTGGCACGGCGATGCGGATGTCCTGATGACGCCGGCCGACGTAAAAAAATTTCTCGGCGAATTCAGGCGCGGGCGGATCTAGGCTGTCATGAACTGCTGGAGATGGTCTTGGCCAGGTCGCTCGGCGCCTTGCGCCGCCAGGCTGCCGTCAGGGCCGCCGCCAGCATGTCCAGTTCCGCATCGGCCAGGCGCACGGTGATGCCGGCCAGCCGCTCTCCCCACAGCAGTTTTTCGCAGCCCGTGGGCGAAATGACGGTAGCGATATGCGCCGCTTCCGCATCGAGCAGCACATTGATGTGTTCATCGTCGGGCAGGGTGGCAAAGATCTTCCCGCCCACGCGAAAAGCGGGCCGGTCGTGATGCTCTTCCTCGGTGGTATCGGGAAACGACAATGCCAGATAGCGCAGTTCTTCCAGGTCGACCATTTCCTCTTTCTCCCTTATCGGACAGACAGTATGTAAGTGCATTTTGCCATGCTGTTTCGCTGCGTGGGGAGGCGGTGCGTGAAAAGAGTGGAACAGGACGGTATCGGGCGCGTATGGGTTGTGGCGCCAGCGCGACACGAAACGGCCGGCAGGCGTGGCATCGGATGCCGCTTCAAGCCGCATTTTTCCTTGCTGCTCAGCATTTTTCACGCTTGCAACAATGGCACGAATAATGGCTAAAAGAAAATTACTTTGCCTAAAGGGAAATTAATATAAAATGGCGCCATTGTCTTGCCTGACCCGTCAACCGTTTTGATCTTGTCCCGGAAACCCGCCCCCTTTCCTGGACGCTTGTAGCGCAATCGCGCTGCTGCAAGTCCGCGACCGCGCGCGGAAGTTCATGCCACCGGCCGCTCATCTCCGCAGTCCTTAGCGCACCGCCGACACGCCTCAATGCAGCGTGGATTCAGCTGAAGCGCTCCCATGCCTTTAACCCTGGATACATCCATGAAAAACTTGCCAAAACTTGCCCTGTCCCTGATCGCCATTGCGGCGTTTGCCCATGCGAACGCCAGCACCATTACCATCGCCACCGGTTTTTCCGATGCCAGCGCGCAAACCAGCGCCGCTGCTTACAAGGCGGTGGTCGATACCGCCGTGGCCACCCCGGGCGCCGGCTATGGCAGCACCAGCCTGTCGAGCTATGACTATGTCAGCAACCAGAGCCTGTTTGGCAGCAATAACAATATCGCTTCGCGCTCGATCATCGATTTCGGCGTGACTGCGGCACAGGCCGGCACCTGGAGCTTTCGCAGCGGCGTCGACTTCGGCAATGGCGGTGCGCTGTTCCTCGACGGCGTCGCGCTCGATGTCAAAACCAGCGACATGTGGTGGGCCGGCAATTACGGCAACAGCAGCCAGTTCCTCAGCGGCTCGACCCTGCTGTCGGCCGGCAACCACACGCTGAGCATCTACGGTCTGGAAGGCTGCTGCGACGGCGGCCAGCAAGTGCAGTTCAAGGCAGGCAACAACAGCTTCGCCAGCTTTGGCTCCACCGATGGCCTCGCTTCGGTCTCGGCCGTGCCGGAACCGTCCACCTATGCCATGCTGATGGTGGGACTGGGCCTGGTGGGCTTTGCCGTACGTCGTGAAAAAGCCATCAAATTTTATACCGCGGTCAAAATGTAAGCACGCTGCCGGCCTCGCTGCCATGCAAAAAAGCCCGCTGGCGCGTCGATGCGCCAGCGGGCTTTTTCGTTGATGGCGGTGGCTTATTCCTCGCCGTCGTCTTCGCTTTCTTCATCGCCGCTGCCGCCCTTGCCGCGTTCGCTGTCCACGCCTTTTTGCAGCGACTGCACCTCCTTGAACAGCGCCTCCGTCGGATGGTCGGGGCTCACGCGCAGCACCGGCGGATACAGCAGCGGCATATACAGTTCGTCGGCCAGGCGGCCACTCGCTTGCAGATTGCTCAGCAGGATCAGGGTCGAGCCGACGATGGCCAGTACCGTGCTGACCAGTGCGAAGCGGCGCGGGTGCTGCGGCTTGATCGTGCACAGGTGGAAGTACACCATGGCGCACACGATCACGATGAACATGTGGCGTCCATACGCCGTCAGCGCTTCGAGCGACAGCGCATAGGCAGCCATGCTGCTGGCCAGCTCCCATGCCTCCATCGCCACCAGGCCGCAGCCGATGATGAACAGATGGCGGCCGAAGCGGGCCGTCTGGCCGAACAGGCGGTTGGCCACGGCCCAGACCGAGGCCCACACCAGGCCGCCGGCCATCGCATAGGCGATGATCATCAGATAGGAAATCGGCTCGAAATTTTCGGCGTCGCCGAGCCAGTTGGCAAACGCGGCCGACACGGCGATCATGGCCAGGCCCGCCACCGCCGGGCGCGTGCCTTCCCAGCCATGCATGGTGGTATCGCTGCGCTCGGGCGCCACCGGCTGGTCGGCGCCGCGCACGCGCAGCCGCGTGTGGCCCAGGCGCACGATGGTGTTGCCCGTCAAGGCCACTTCGAGGCGGCGCGCGCCAGCGTGGATCACGCCGTTATGGCTGCCCAGGTCGCGCAGCAGCAGGCCGCCTTCGCCATCGTCTTCGACCATCGCGTGCTCGGCCGCCGTGTGGGCGTCGTCGAGGATGAAGTCGTTGCCGTAGCCGCGGCCGATGCGGATCGGCAGGGAATCGATGCGCTGGCGCTGCTGCACGTCGCCGTTGGCGGCCAGGATTTCAATGTAATAGGGCGCTTTCATGGCTTGCCTGCCAGTCTGGCGGACGGCGTGCGCGTCAGCGCTTCGAGGAAGGTGCGCGTCACGCGCAGGCCGTTAGCATACGACACGCCGCGCGCATCGATGCGGCTTTGCAGGTTCATCAGTGGCTCATCGGTGCTGGCGGCCAGCAGGGCAAAGTCATACAGGCCGGGAAATTTGCGGTAGGCGCGCACGCAGACGACGGCGCGCAGCGGCAGCGTGGCATTTTTCACGAACTGCTCGGTGCAGTGCGGCCCGGTCAGGTGGGCGCTCTTGTAGGTGCCGAAGCTTTCGTTCTTGAACGAAGCGCTGGCCAGTTCGGCAAAGCGCAGGGCGCCCAGCTCGCTGCTGCGCAGGAACTCGTGGCGCATCGATACCTGCCCCGTCTGCAGCGCGCCGGAAATAAAGATGGCCGACTCCATCGCGCAACTCGTGTTATCGATGGTATAGGGCTTGTCGGCCTTGACGTTCGAGCGGCCCCAGCAGCGCATCTGTTCCGATTCGCGCACCGGCACGCGGTAAGGGCCCATCGCTTTCAGGCTCAGCGGCGTTTCCAGCAGGCGCGCCAGCATGGCGTCCTGATGCGCCAGCAACTGGGCCGTGACCACCGGCTTAAAATCCCTGGGCGGCTTGACCAGCTGCGCCGCCTGCGCCAGCAACTGCTGGGCATAGCGGGCCGGCACCAAAAAACTGACCAGTTCGCCATCGAGGCGTTTCGACACATTGATGCCGGCCACGTCGCCGCCGGCCGTCACGCTGGGCCCGCCGCTCATGCCGGAATTGATGGGTCCCGTAAACATCAGCTGGTCGTAAAAGCTGCGCGTCACCACGCCGTTGTAGGCGCCTTCGGAAATGGCAAAGCCCAGGTCGAGCGGATTGCCCATCGAATACAGGTACTGCCCCTGCGTCAGCTCGGCCAGCTGTGCCGGCATCTTGAAAAACCCGGTGCCATGGCGGCTGACGCGCACCACGGCCAGGTCGTGCAGCACGTCGACGGCCAGCAGCTCCACGTTGCCGCGCTTGCCGCTGGTATCGACCCATTCGCCCACATAGGTATCCGGGTCGAGCGCGAACTGCGACACCACGTGATAGTTGGTGACCACCAGGTCGCCCGTGCCGATCAGAAAGCCCGAACCGACCGACGACTGCGTGCGGCCGTTTTTCAGCAGCACGCGCACCTGCAAAATGTCGGCGCGCGCGGCCGTATACAGTTTTTGCGCGGCCGACGAGGGCGGCGGCAGGGCGGCGTGTTCAGTGGCGGCGGGAGCGGCGGTGGCCGGGGGCGGCTTGACGGCGGGCGGGGACGATGCGGCGGGCGCCGCAGGAGCGGCAGGGGGTGCTGCCTGGGCGCTGGCAGCGCACAAGCCGGCCAGCAACAGGGCGAGTGTGGAAAATTTCATGCATCCTTTGCGTGGAGTTGCCAGGCGGACGCGGGCGCCGCGGCGCTGCGCGCCTGGCCCGCGCGAAAAATACCGTTACAGCGCGCCGTCTTCCAGCGCAGGCGCCTCGGCTGGCGTCATCATGTGGCCGAGCTTGCTTTCCTTGGTGTTCAGGTAATGCTGGTTGAAGGCGTTGCGGTTGACCAGCAGCGGCACCCGTTCGGCCACCGTCACGCCCAGCGCTTCCATCGCCGCGATCTTGCGCGGATTGTTGGTCATCAGGCGCAGGCTGTGGATGCCGAACTGCTCGAACATCGGCTTGCACAGCGTATAGTTGCGCGCATCGGCCTTGAAGCCCAGCTGCTCGTTGGCCTGCACCGTGTCGGCGCCCGCTTCCTGCAGGCGGTAGGCGCGGATCTTGTTGATCAGGCCGATGCCGCGTCCTTCCTGGCGCAGGTACAGCAGGATGCCGCGCCCTTCCTCGGCGATGCGTTTGAGCGCGCCTTCCAGCTGCGCGCCGCAATCGCAGCGCTGCGAGAACAGCACATCGCCCGTCAGGCATTCGGAATGCACGCGCGCCAGCACCGGCTCGCCGTCGCCGACATTGCCCAGCACCATGGCCAGGTGCTCCTTGCCAGTCGCGTGTTCGACAAACGCGTGCAGGGTGAACTGGGCCCACGGCGTCGGCAGTGCACAGGAAGTCGTGTAATCCAATTCGCCTGTCGCCAGGATGTCCGCGCCGCTTTGCATGGTTGTGCTCATATAAGTAAGTGTCAAAAATAAAAGGCGCGCCGCACCACTCCGGTGCCGGCGCGCCTTGCCATCATACCAAAAAGCGGGAAAACGGTTTCCGTCGCTGTTATTTGGCTGATGCAATGCCTGGTGATCGGCCAGTAGCCAGGGACGCGATCGCTGTCTGCAAGGAGCGGTCCGCTCACTTCAGCGTGGCTGCGGTTTTTGCAAAGCCGCGCTCGACCAGCAACAGCATGCCGCCGAAGATGGACAGGTTTTTCAGGAAGTTGGTCAGCTGATCCTGGTAGTGGGCGGCGTCGGCGGCCCAGAACGCGTGGAATACCAGCGTGGTCGGTATCAGGAACAGCGCCAGCGCCAGGGCCGCCCAACGCGACTGCCAGCCCGTGATCAGCAGCAGGCCGCCGCCGACTTCGAGCGCGATCACGCCGGCCAGCAACACCGTGGCGAAGGGCAGGCCCATGCTGCTCATGTAGCCGGCGACGCCGGCATAGCCGCCGATTTTCAGCAGGCCGGAGACAAAGAACAGCACGCCAAGCGCGGCGCGGCCAACAGGGTACAGCAGGGTGGTGGTGTTTTTCATGATGTATTCAATTCTTGTTATTTGAAAATACGAGTTAGCTTCACGGTGGCTGGGAAAACCGTAGCGAGCGGCGGCGAGTTGTGGCAGAGAAGCGCAACCGTACTTTGGTACGGTGAGCATCGCAGGCCGCAAATCGCAACGCGCAGCAGGTTTTACCAGCTACCATCAGTAAGGCAAATCAAACAGCAGGAATTCGGCATCTTCAGCATTTGCCAGCGTCACTTTGGCTTCCTGCGTCAGTTTCAGCGCATCGCCGGCTTTCAGTGGCGTGCCGTTGACCACCAGGCTGCCGCGGATCAGGTGCACATAGGCGGTGCGGCCTTCGTCCAGCGCGTGTTCCAGTGCATCGCCTTCTTGCATGATGCTGGCGTAGATCGAGGCGTTCTGGTGGATCAGCACCGAACCCTGGCGGCCGTCGCTCGATGCAACCAGGCGCAGCTTGCCCTGTTTGGTTTCCGGCGAAAAGTGTTTCTCTTCGTAGCTGGGCGCAATGCCCGTCACGTTCGGCTGGATCCAGATCTGCAGGAAATGCAGGCCATCCGTTTGCGAGTGGTTGAACTCGCTGTGACGCACGCCGCTGCCGGCGCTCATGCGCTGTACATCGCCGTAGTGCAGGACCGAACCGGTGCCCATGCTGTCTTTATGCTCGAGCGCGCCGTCGAGCACGTAGGAGATGATTTCCATGTCGCGGTGGCCGTGGGTGCCAAAACCCTGGCCTGGCGTGACGCGGTCTTCATTGATTACCAGCAATGGACCAAAGCCCATGTGTTTCGGATCGTGGTAGCTGCCGAACGAGAAGCTGTGGTGGGAGTTGAGCCAGCCGTGGTTGGCTGCGCCGCGTTCTTCGCTATGACGGATTTGTAACATGGTAAGACTCCATTTCTTTACAGGTTAATGTGCGATAATTTCGAAGGACCGTTGCCTGGCTACCGGGCTGAATCTGTCTTTCGTGATGCGATGAAGAGAGTATAGGCCTGTCGTACCAGAAAGAAAAACGGAAAAATTACCGCTCTATGATCGAAAAAATCGAATGCTAAGACTTAGCCTGGAAGCCCTGCAAATTGTCGACGCCATCGACCGCCGCGGCTCATTCTCGTCGGCCGGCAAGGAACTGCACAGGGTGCCGTCCACCATCTCGTATACTGTCGCCAAACTCGAAGATGACCTGGGCGTGCAGGTATTCCAGCGCAATGGTCCGAAAGTGGTGCTGACGGCGGCCGGCCAGGAATTGCTGAAGGAAGGGCGCTACCTGCTGAAAGCGGCGCAGGACCTGGAACATCGCGTGCGCCGCGTGGCTTCGGGCTGGGAGACGGAACTGGCGATCGGCCTCGATTCCGTGTTTTCGGCGCTGGCGCTGGCCGGCGATATCGGGGCCTTTTATGAGGTAGCCCAGCAGACGCGGCTGCGGCTGGTGCAGGAAACGCTGTCCGGTACCTGGGAAGCGCTGCTCGAGCGTCGCGTCGACCTGCTGGTGGGCGCGCCCGGCGACGGCCCGCCCGGTGGCGGCTATATCGCCCAGCCGCTGGGCATGCTGGACTTCGTGTTTGCCGTGGCGCCCACGCATCCGCTGGCGGCCATCGACCGGCCGCTGTCGCGTGGCGACCTGCAGCATCACCGCGCGGTGGTGGTGGCGGACTCGGCGCGCCAGCTGGCGCCGCGCACGGTGGGGCTGCTGCTGGGCCAGGATGCGCTGACGGTGCCGAGCATGCAGGTCAAGTTCGATTACCAGGTGCTGGGCCTGGGCTTCGGTTTCCTGCCGGGTCCATGTGCACGGACCGCCATCGCGCGCGGACTGCTGGTGGAAAAGGCGGTGGAGGAGCCGAAGCCGGCCGAGACGTTTTACCTGGCCTGGCGCGTGGGCGAAGACGGCGCGGCGCTGCGCTGGTGGATGGCGCGCATGCGCGAACCGGATCTGTTTGCACGCCTGACCCACTATCTGCCGGGCGGCATGCATGAGCAAGCAGTTGATTGAGGACAATGCGCTGCAAATCCATGCCACAAGCCATGCAAAATGTTGACATAGAACAACAATTTCAGGTTACCATATTCGCAGCATTGTGCGCCTAACAAGGCCGGACCCGGGATTTTGATCATGATATATACAGCAGCGCTCCACTCACGCTCTTCCTGCAGGCTGCCCGCCATGTGGAGGCGCGGTGCTTGAGGCACGGGTAGCGCAGTGTTTGCGCCTGAGCCACGAAGCGCAGCAGCAGGACGGCACGCAGCTGGCCGCCACCCTGGCGCAGTTGCAGGGAGAACTGGAACAGCTGCGCGGCGCCAGCCGGCCCGTGCTGCGCCTGGCGCCGGCCGATGCCTTGCTGGAAATCGACCTGAACGGTTACCTGATCGGCTGGAACCATGGCGCCGACCAGATGTTCGGCTATGCCGAACTGGAAGCGGTGGGCCAGCATATCCTGTTTCTGTATCCGCCTGACAACGCGCAGGAAACCGTGATCGAACTGTCGTCTGCGCATGCCGAGGTCGACATCGATGTCCTGCGGCGCAAGAAATCGGGCGTGCTGACCTGGCTGCGCATGCAGCGCCACGCAATACTCGACCAGGCCGGCAAGACCTGCGGCGTGGCCGTGCGCCTGTCCGCCCTGCGCGAACCGCTGCCCGATATCGACAAGGTCAGGCTGCACGCGCGCATTATCGAAGACAGCGAACAGGGTGTGCTCATTACCGACGCCGACGAGCGCATTGTTTCCGTCAACAGCTCCTTCAGCCGGATTACGGGCTATTCGCCAGCCGAGGCCATCGGCCGCACGCCGGACCTGCTCCGTTCGGGCGTGCACGACGCGGAGTTTCGCGCCAAGGTGCGCGCCGCCATGCGCGGCCACGGTTCCTGGCGCGGCGAGATCATTGGCCGGCGCAAGAACGGCGAGCTGTTTCCGCAGGCCGTCACCATCAGCGTGGTGCGCGATGAATACGGCGACATCAGCCATGTGTTTTCGCTGTTTTCCGATATTTCCGTGCACAAGGATGCCGAGGCGCGCATGCAGCGCATGGCCAATTACGACGGCCTGACGGGCTTGCCCAACCGCTGCCTGCTGAACCAGCTGGTGGTGCAGGGGCTGGCAGAAGCGAAGCGCCAGGAAACCCACGGCGCGCTGATGGTGATCGACATCAGCCGCATCGGCTCGATCAGCGACACCCTGGGCCATGAAGTGGGCGACCAGCTGGTGATCGCCATCGGCCAGCTGTTCCGTGGCGCGCTGCGCGACGCCGACATCCTGGCGCGCGTCGACAACAGCAAGTTCGTCGTCGCGCTGTTGCATATCGAAAAACGCGAACACGCGGCCAATGTGGCGCAAAAGCTGCTCAACCTGCTCGAAGCACCGATCCGCATCGACAACCACGCGCTGTACGTGGGCGCCAGCATCGGCATCACCGTCTATCCCGAAGACGGCATGGACGCCACGTCACTGTTCCGCTTTGCCGACGTGGCCGTGGCAAAAGCGGCGCAGACCATCGAGCCGACTTTCCTGTTCTACCGCGAAGACATGAACCGCCGCGCCAAGGAGCATTTGCGCCTGGAAAGCGAAATGCGCCTGGCGCTGGGCGACCAGGAACTGGAACTGCATTACCAGCCCAAGGTGAGTCTTTCCAGCGGCCAGATCGTCGGCGCGGAAGCCTTGCTGCGCTGGAAGCATCCGCTGCGCGGCATGGTCTCGCCGGGCGTCTTCATTCCGGTGGCCGAAGAGACCAGCCTGATCCTGGAACTGGGGACCTGGGTGCTCGACGAGGCCTGCCGCCAGATCCGCGAATGGGAAGACCGGGGCCTGCATATGCCGGTGATCGCCGTCAATCTGTCGGCGCGCCAGTTTGACGCCCAGCTACCGGCGCGCGTGGCGGCCGTGCTGGCGCGCTACCGCGTGCGGCCCGAGCAGATCATGCTGGAAATCACCGAAAGCCTCTTGATGCGCGGCGCCGACAAGGTGATCGAGATCATGAACGAACTGGTGGCGATGGGCCTGGCGCTGGCGCTGGACGACTTCGGTACTGGCTACTCCAGCCTGGCCTACCTGAAAAAATTCCCGATCAGCACCCTGAAGATCGACCGCGCCTTCGTGATCGGCCTGCCGTTCGAGGAAAACGACTGCGCCATCGCGCGCGCCATCGTCACCATGGCGCAGCAGCTGCGCCAGGAAATCGTCGCCGAAGGGGTGGAAACGCCGGAGCAGATGCGCTTCTTGCGCAGCCTGGGCTGCGACCAGCTGCAGGGGTATCTGTTCAGTCCGGCGGTCACGGCGGGCGAGTTCGAGATCATGCTCGACGAGGGCAAGCGCTTGCTGCTGGAAGAGGTGATGTAGCTGAAATGCTGGGGTCAAACCCTCAATGACGCTGACTCAGAGGCTTGCGCTACAGGTCGAGGGGGGCTGACCCCGGCTGTGCTCGGCTTGTCATTAAATGCGCAGCAGTCCCCGGAATCCCCTGCCGGCATAATACGACTGCGCGCCATTGTGATACACAAACACCTGCCCATAGCGGCGGTCGCCAAACAGCGCGCCGCCGAGCTGCCTGATGCTGTCGGGCGTGGCGATCCAGCTTGAGGTTTTCCGGTCGAATTCGCCCAGCTGCTGCAGTTGCCGGTACTGCTCTTCCGTCAGCAGCGCCACGCCGATGGCGGCGGCCATGGCCATGGCGCTGCCGGCCGGCCGGTTTTCCTTGCGCGCGTTGAATGCTGGCTCATCGAAGCACAGGCTGCGCCGGCCAGCCGGGCTTTCGGCGCAGCAGTCGCAGAACGTCACCATGCCGCACTGGCCATCGACGGCGATCACGTCCGGCTCTCCGCCGGTATGCTCCATTTCCTGCAGGGCCGCCAGGCTGGCCGGATGTGCCTGCAATCTTTCCAGCACGGCGTCCCACGCCACGCCCGGGTGGCGCGCCAGATGCTGCCCGAAACGGGTGTGCAGGGTGGTGATCAAATCCTGGTATTTGCTGGTGTTCATCGGCAGGCTCCTGGTTGGCACGGCACTATGACATCAACCCAGTTTGACCTGTTCCAGCAGGTAGTCAAGCATCACGCGCACGCGGGCCGGCACCTGCTGGCCCGGGCCGACAAACACGGCATGGACGGTTTCGCGGTCGCCCGGATTGAACGCTTCGAGCACCGGCACCAGCAGTCCCTGATCGATATCGGGCTGCACATGCAGGCGTGAAAAGCGACCCAGTCCCATGCCGGCCAGCACCAGTTGGCGCATGCTGTCGCCGTCGCTGATCTGCGTATTGCCCTGCGGCGCGATCTGCAGCGTGCCGCCTTCACTGGACAGGAAAGGCCAGGTCTCGTTCTGGCAGCGGAAATTGAAGGCCAGCAGATTGTGTTGATGCAGGTCAGCGACCGTCTGCGGCGTGCCGTGGCGCGCAAGGTAGGCGGGCGAGGCCACCACCACCATCGCGCCGTCGCCCAGTTTTCTTGCCACCAGATTGGACTCTTTCAGCTTGCCGGTGCGGATCGCGATATCGGTGCGGTCTTCCAGCAGGTCGACCACGGCGTCGCTGACCACCACGTCGAGCACGATAGCGGGATGGCGCCGGGCAAATTCGGGCAGGATGGGCAGCAGGTGGCGCACGCCGAACGGCACGAAACAGTTGATGCGCAAGCGGCCGCGCGGCGCCGCCCCTTGCGCCGCTTCGCGCTCGGCGCCGTCGATATCGTCGAGGATGCGCTTGCTCTGCACATAGAACGCATCGCCTTCGGGCGTGGTGTGCAGCTGGCGCGTGCTGCGCTGGAGCAGGCGCGCACCGAGCCGCGCTTCCAGACGGTTGACCAGCTTGCTGACGGCCGAGGGCGTCAGTTCGAGCTTGCGCGCCGCCGCCGTGAAAGCGCCAGCCTCGACGACGGTGACGAATACCATCATTTCGAACGCGCGGTTGATATCTTGCCTGGCCATTGTTGAATCCAATTCATGGGTGTTTCAATTCCAGAAGTCTATATCAAAGATCGTCTTGTCTCTACACTGGCAGGCTTGAATCACTGATCAAGAAACCATCATGACCTCCGCTACCGCTGTTTCCCAAAAAATGCCGCCCGGCGTGCTGTCGCTGGCCGTCGGCGCCTTTGCCATCGGCGTTACCGAATTCATCGTGGTCGGCATCCTGCCGGCTATCGCCAGAGATTTGACTATCTCCATCGA
Source organism: Janthinobacterium sp. (assembly GCF_031995485.1). Taxonomy (NCBI): domain Bacteria; kingdom Pseudomonadati; phylum Pseudomonadota; class Betaproteobacteria; order Burkholderiales; family Oxalobacteraceae; genus Janthinobacterium; species Janthinobacterium sp. The sequence goes on along the minus strand of NZ_DAMAGB010000002.1, from coordinate 151,502 downwards.
ATCGGCCGGCTCGCTGGTCAGCCTGTATGCACTGGCGCTGGCCATCGGCACGCCGCTGCTGGTGATCGCCCTGTCGCGCCTGCCGCGCAAGGTGGCCCTGCTGGGCCTGATGACGGTGTTCTTGGCGGGCAACCTGCTGGCCGCGCTGTCGCACACCTTTGAACTATTGCTCGTGGGCCGAGTCATCACCGCCGTGGCGCACGGTACCTTCTTTGCCATCGGCGCGACGGTGGCCGCAAACCTGGTGCGAAAAGAGCAGGCGGGCAGGGCGATTTCCGTGATGTTTGCCGGGCTGACACTGGCGATGGTGATCGGCGTGCCGCTGGGCAGTTTTCTGGGCAATCTGATGGGCTGGCGCCTGCCGTTCTTCGCCGTCGCCGTGCTGGCCGCGCTGGGGCTGGGCGCCATGGCGCGCTGGCTGCCGGCGGGCCTGGCCGCAGGGGCGGGCGGCAGGGCGGCCACACAGCTGGCGGCGCTCGGCAGCATCCCCATCCTGACCATGATGGCAGTCACCGTGTTCGGCTTTGGCAGCAGCTTTGCCGCGTTCACCTTCATTACGCCGATCCTGACCGACGTCACCGGCTTTTCCGCCACCATGGCCAGCGCCTTGCTGATCGTGTTTGGCGCCGCCACGTTTGCCGGCAACCTGGCCGGCGGCTACCTGACCAGCCATGTCGGCTGGCAAAAGGCGCTGCGCCTGATGCTGGTGCTGCTGGCTGTGACGCAAGTGGGCGTGGCGCTGGCCATCGGCTCGCAGGTTATGATGACGGTGATGCTGTTCGTGTGGGGCGTGTTTGCGTTCGGCCTGTCGCCGGCGCTGCAGGCCGGCATGCTGGCCACGGCCGAGCGCCATACGCCAAAGGCCGTCGATTTTGCGTCCGGCCTGAATATCTCGGCCTTCAATCTCGGCATTTCGCTCGGCTCGATGCTGGGCGCGCTGATGGTGTCGCGCCAGCTGATGGCGTCGTCGCCGTGGGCCGGCGTGGCCGCCTCGCTGCTGGCCCTGCTGCCGCTGGCCTGGCTGGCGCGCCGCAACCTGGCGCCGCACGTGGCCGTATCATCGGCGCATTGACATTGGCTCAGGCGCCTTCCTGGCGCCGGCAGCACTCACGCACCAGCGTGTCGAGCAGCAGCGTTGCATCGGCAGTGCGCTCGATCAGCGGCACTGCCCAGCCGCAGCCGGCCAGGGCGAAAAAGGCCGGCCATTCCTGCTGCTTCAATAGCTCGTCCAGGCTGTAGTAAGTGGCGCCGCCGCGTTCGCAATGGCCGCCGCCGATCGATTCCTCCAGCACATAAGGGCGGCGGTTGAACGGGCACAGCGACACGCCGTACACATGGTGGCTCGCGTGCGCGGCGGTGGGCGCCTGGTTGCGCAAGCCGAGGGTCAGCGTCTGCCGTTGCAGTTGCTCGCCCGCGATCGGCTGTGCATGCGCCAGCAGCCAGGCGGCGTCCAGCGTGCGCCCGCCCGGCCAGGCGATGGCGTGGCTGGTAAACGTCAGATGCTTGAGCTTGTTCGGATAGGCCAGCTCCGGCCAGCCGCGCTCTTCGCGGGCAATCGCGGACTCGAACAGATAAAAACCCTCGTCCGCAAACTGCAGCACCAGCTGCCACTTCTCGTTCGGCATGACTCGCAGCAACCTTGGCATATACGCGCTCCCTGAGCTGTAAAGTGCCATATGGTAGCCGATCGCTGGCGATCCGCATTCATTGGCCGAGTCCGCTTACCGTTAGTCACCGCACGGTTACGACCATGCTGCGGGGCTAGGCTGTCCCCTTCGACTGCTGACCGGCCTTTATGCTTTATTCCTCTCATGAAACACAGCGCCCGATTGCCGACCACGCCCTGATCGGCGACATGCGCGGCGCTGCGCTGGTCGACCGCGACGGCGCCATCTCCTGGCTGTGCCTGCCCCGCTTCGACAGTGCGCCGCTGTTCTTTCCGCTGCTCGATGTGCAGCAGGGCGGCGGCTGCACCATCGTGCCGCACGACGCCATCGAACGGCGCACGCGCCGCTATCTGCCGGCCACCAATATCCTCGAAACCACGCTGGCCACCGGCAGCGGCACGCTGGTCGTGACCGACTGCATGCCGGTGCGCGCGATTGCCGATTGCGGCGACGCGGGCCCCGACTGCACGGCGCCGGGCCGCGTCATCCGCCGCATTGCCTGCACGGCGGGCCAGGTTGGCCTGGCACTGCGCGTGGCGCCCCGTTTCGACTGGGCGCGCCAGCAGATCACGCCCACGCTGACAGCCAGCGGTGCGTTCTGGCCCGATGGCGGGCTGTCGCTGGCCTGCTCGCATCCGTTGGCGCCCGATGGCACGGACCTGGTCGGCCAGCTGCATCTGGCGCAGGGCGAGACTGTGCTGCTGGTCCTGGGTCACGGCATTGCGCTGGCCGCGCAAGACCTGGACGCCGCGCCGCAGCAGCTGCGCGAGACGCACGATTACTGGCGCGCCTGGTCGGCGCAGAATACCTACCACGGCCGCCATGAGCAGATGGTGCTGCGCAGCGCGCTGTGTTTGAAGCTGCTGACCTATGCGCCATCGGGCGCGCTGATCGCCGCACCGACCACCAGCCTGCCCGAAGCGGTCGGCGGCGAGCGCAACTGGGACTACCGCTATGTCTGGGCGCGCGACGCTTCGTTTTCCATTTCCGCCTTCCTGAACCTGGGTTTCCGGCGCGAGGCGGCCGAGTTCCTGCGCTTCCTGCACGAGGCGGACGGGCTGGGCACCGGCGAGGTGCTGCGCGTGATGTATGGCGTGGAAGGCCCGCTGGGCGAACAGGACCGGGAACACACGCTGACGCACCTGGCCGGCTGGCGCGATTCGCGCCCTGTGCTGGCCGGCAATGGCGCCAGCGACCAGCAGCAGCATGAAATTTATGGCGAGCTGCTGGCGGCGCTCAATCTGTATGTCAGTCAGTATGGCCTGGACGGGCTGTGTCCGGACCTGCGCGCCGACATGGGCCAGTTCGTCACGCGCCTGGCCGACACGGCCATCGAACGCTGGCGCACGCCCGACCAAGGCATCTGGGAGTTGCGCGGCGCGGCGCGCCACCTGCTGCACACCAAGGCCATGTGCTGGGTGGCGCTGGACCGCGCCATCAAGCTGGCGCCCCATGTCGGCCATGTCTGCGCCCGGTCCGTGCCGCGCTGGGAAAAAGAACGCGAGGCGATCCACGCCGACTGCCTGCGCCACGGCTGGAACGCGCACCGCAATGCGCTGGTCATGGAGTATGGCGGCTCGGATCTCGACATGTCCACCCTGCGCCTGGCGCTGATGGATTTCCTGCCGGCCGATGACCCGCGCATGGCCGCCACGCTGGCCGCCAGCGAGCGCGATCTGGACGCCGGTACCGGCGACCTGTTCTACCGCTATGTGTTCGACGATGGCCTGCGCGGCAAGGAAGGCGCGTTTGCCGCCTGCACCTTCTGGGTCGCCGGCGTGCATACGCTGGCCGGTAACCGCGAACGATCCGGGCAGCTGGTCGACAGCATGCTGGCGCGCGCCAATGACCTGGGCCTGTACGCCGAACAGATCGACCCTGCCAGCGGCGCACAGCTGGGCAATTTTCCGCAGGGGTTTACCCATATGGCGCTGATCCACGAAGTGGTGCGCGCCCATGCCCCCGCATCTTCACCTTCATCTTCACCTCGAAAGGAATCACCATGACCGATACCGCCAACAACGCGTACCCGCAACCGCCGTTCAAGCAACAGCAGCAGGCCTATCCGGGCGCCACCGACGCCATGCAGCCGCGTCCCGATCATGGCGAAGACAGCTACCAAGGCTCCGGCCGGCTGGCCGGCAAGGTGGCGCTGATCACTGGCGCCGACAGCGGCATCGGCCGCGCCGTGGCGATTGCCTATGCGCGCGAAGGCGCCGACGTGCTGATCGCCTACTGGACCGAACATGACGATGCAAAAGAGACCGCGCGCTGGGTGGAAAAAGCCGGCCGGCGCGCCGTGCTGCTGGCCGGCGACGTGGCCGACCCGGCCTACTGCCAGCAGCTGGTGGACAAGGCGGTGCAGGAATTCGGCCGGCTCGACATCATCGTCAACAACGCCGCCTTCCAGAAGGGCGCCGACAGCATCGACGAGATCAGCGTGGAAGACTGGAGCCGCCATTTCGACGTCAATATCCACTCGATGTTCTATATCGTCAAGGCCGCCGTGCCGCACCTGAAGCCGGGCGCCTCCATCATCAACACGGCCTCGATCAATGCCAAGTCGCCGATGCCGCGCCAGCTCGCCTATTCGGCCACCAAGGCGGCGATCACCAACTTCACGGCCAACCTGGCGCACCTGCTGGCCGAGAAGGGCATCCGCGCCAACGCCGTGCTGCCAGGCCCGATCTGGACCCCGCTGATCACGTCGACCATGCTGCCCGAAGAAATCGAAGGCTTCGGCAAGCAGGTGCCGTTGAAGCGTCCGGGCCAGCCGGCCGAAGTGGCGCCGCCGTACGTGCTGCTGGCGTCCGACGAGGGCAGCTACATGACGGGCGCGATGCTGGCCGTGGCCGGCGGCGCGATCGCCATCTGAGCGGTCACTCCTGTTGTAACGCCGCGTGCCACGCGGCATACGGCGTATTGGCCGCCATCTTGCGGTTGTAGTCGGGCGCGCCGTCGGTCCACCACACGGGGCCGCGCTCGCCCAGCGCATGCTTGGCCTGGTCGACGGCGGCGCGCGCCGCCCGTTCGGCGTCCTGGTCGCCGGCTTTTCTGGCCGCGCCCACCTGCCGGCGCGCCGTCATCAGCTGCTTGACGAGCCGCTCGCGCTCGTCGGGTGCCAGCTCGGGATTGCTCAGGCGCCACAGGCGGCCCTTGACCACGAAGTAGCGGCCGTCCGGGGTGGCGGGATGCGACGTTGTCACGCTTCGCTGTCGAAAGTGCAGGTGAGGGTGGTGACGCCATCTTCGGTGCCGGCGGTCAGCACGCCCATCTTCGTGACGCGGCCATATTCCTGGCCATCCTTGCCCAGCTTGAGCTGGGCCGCCTTGACCGCCTGCGCGACGCTCACGCCTGGCAGGTAGCTGCGGTAGAGTTGCTCGCCGCCGTCACGGAACACGGCCACGCGCTGCGTGGCCAGGCCATACACCTTCAGCGTGACCGGCAGCATCACCGGCTGCACGCCCTGCGAGCTGTTCCAGCCGGCGCCTTGCAGCGCCTGTTCGGCCAGCGTGAAGTGGTTGTCGATGCGGTTGCAGGCCAGCGCCGCTTCCAGCACCGGTTTGGCCTTGATCCAGGGATCGGTGGCCGCCAGCGCCATGCCGCCGGTCGCCGCCAGCAAACAGGCGGCCGCAATGATGGTCGAGGTTTTTTTCTTGCTCATGATGCTCCGATATTGTTGTATGAATGCAATAATTATAAGCACGCTCGCGCGCGGAGCGGCGCCCGCTTGCCCACTCGCCCGACCTTTTTATGTGAAAATCCGGCCATGACGATTTCATCCCACCTGTCGCCCGACTACTGCGCGCTGTTCGCGGCATCGCCCTATCCGTATCTGCTGGTCGATACGCAGTTCATCATCATCGGCGCCAATCCCGCCTATCTGCGCGCCACCGACCGCACCGCCGGCGACATCGTCGGCCAGCATATCTTCGACGCTTTTCCCGCCGATCCGTCCGATCCGGATTCGACCAACCTGGCCGAAGTGCGCACCTCGATCGAGATGGCGATTGCGACCGGCAAGCCGCATGTCAGCGCCTTGCTGCGCTATGCGGTGCCGCAGCACACGCCGGACGGCGTGGTGTTCGACCCGCGCTACTGGAGCGCCGTGCATACGCCCGTGTTCAATGCGGCCGGCGAAGTGCTGTTCGTGTCGCAGAATGCGATCGATGTGACCGATCTGTACCGCTTCGACACATCGACCCGCAAATATTATCTGAAGCCCGATGCCAATGCGGTGCCCGACATCGTGCAGATGAACCAGCCGCTGATGCACGAAGCGATGACGCGCATCCTCAGCGCCGAGCGCAGCGCGCTGCAAATCATGTTCGACCAGGCGCCCGGCTTTATCGCCGTGCTGACGGGCCGCGATCATGTGTTCGAGATGGTCAACGAAGCGTTTTACCGGCTGGTCGGGCACCGCACCCTGCTCGGCAAGCCGGCACTGGAAGCGCAGCCGGAGCTGGCAGGGCAGGGACTGCGCCAGCTGCTGGACCAGGCATTTGACGGCGGCGGTCCGCTGGTGCTGCACAGTCACCGGCTGGCGCTGCAACGCCAGCCCGGCGGGCCGCTGGAAGAGCGCCATGTGGACCTGCTGCTGCAGCCGGTGATCGGCCAGGACCAGCGCGTGACCGGCGTGTTCGTGCAAGGCAATGACGTCACCGCCGCGCACGAGGCCAGCCTGGCGCTGTCGGAGAAAATGCTGCAGCTCGAAGCCATCCGTTCCAGCCAGGCGTTCCAGCTCGGCCTGGCCGACCGCATCCGCGCCCTGAGCGACCCCGATGAAGTCACGGCCGCATCGTGCGAGCTGCTGGGCCGCAAGCTCGACGTGCTGCGCGTGCTGTATGCCGAGGTGGACGAGGATGGCGTCGGCTGCTTCGTGCGCCGCGACTGGACTGCCGCAGGCCACGCCAGCCTGGCCGGACAAAGCAAGACGCTGGACGACTTCGGCCCCGGCATCATCGCCTCGCTGCGAGCCGGCAAGGCCGTGATCACCGAGGACGTGCAGCGCGACGAGCGCACCGTGGCGCATGCCGCCGCCTATGCCCATATCGGCGTGCAGGCCACCTTGCTGCTGCCCCTGATCAAGGCGGGCAAGCTGCATGTGATCCTGTCGATCCACAATGCGCAGCCGCGGGTGTGGACCGCCAGCGAACTGCAGCTGGCGCAGGAACTGGCCGAGCGCACCTGGCCGGTGGTGGAAACGGCGCGCGCGCAGGCCGAATTGCGCCAGGAACGCGACCAGAGCCAGCAGATTTTCGACAGCATGGCCGAAGGCTTTGCGGTACTCGACGGCGAGTGGCGCGTGCTGCGCATGAATGCCGAGGGCCTGCGCATCACGCAGCGCTGCGCCGATGAAGTGATCGGCTGCAGCCACCGCGACTTGTGGCCGGCGCTGAAGGACACCGATACCGAGGCGATCTACCGGCGCGTCAAGCACAGCGGCAAGGCGGAAATCATCGAGTTCAATCATGCACTGCCGGACGGCCGGCAAGCCTGGGTCGAAGTGCGCGTCCATCCTTCACTCGACGACGGGATTGCGTTTTTCTTTCGCGACGTGACCGAACGGCGCGCCGAGCAGGAGCAGCTGAAAATCGCCGACCGGCGCAAGGACGAATTCCTGGCCATGCTGGCGCATGAACTGCGCAATCCGCTGGCGCCGATCGGCGCGGCGGCCGAGATTTTGCAGCGCGTGAAACTCGACGAAGACCGCGTGCGCCGGACCAGCCAGATCATCGGCCGCCAGGTGGCGCACATGACGCACCTGATCAATGATTTGCTGGATGTGTCGCGCGTCACGCGCGGCCTCGTCACGCTCGACAGTGCGCCGCAGGATATCCGCCATATCGTGGCCGAAGCGGTCGAGCAGGTCACGCCCATGATGCAGGCACGCCGCCACCAGTTGGCGCTGCACCTGTCGCCCGGCAGCACCATGGTGGTCGGCGACAAGAAGCGGCTGGTGCAGGTGCTGTCCAATATCCTTAACAACGCCGCCAAGTACACCAACGAAGCCGGCAATATCGCGCTTCGGACCGAAGTGCGTGGGGCACAAGTGCTGGTTGAAGTGACCGACGATGGCATCGGCATGACGGCCGACCTGGCGCGCCATGTGTTCGACCTGTTCGCACAGGCCGAGCGCTCGTCGGACCGCTCGGCGGGCGGCCTCGGACTGGGCCTGGCGCTGGTCAAAAGCCTGGTCGAACTGCACGGCGGCAGTGTCAGCTGCGACAGTGCAGGCATTGGCCACGGCAGCACCTTCACGCTGTGCCTGCCGCGCCAGGCCGCGCAGGAAGCAGCCAGCCAGGATGCCGGTAGCGAGCCACTGTGGCAGCCGGGCGCGCGATCGCTGCGCATCCTGATCGTCGACGACAATGTCGATGCGGCCTCGATGCTGGCCATGCTGCTCGGTGCGTCAGGCCACCACGTGACGGTCGAATACGGCGCGCGCCAGGCGCTGGCGCGGGCCAGGGAAACAGCATTCGACGCCTGCCTGCTCGATATCGGCTTGCCCGAAATGGACGGCAACGAACTGGCGCAGCTGCTGCGTACCTTGCCCAATACGGCCGGCGCGGTGCTGGTGGCCGTGACCGGCTATGGCCAGGAGAGCGACCGCCGGCGCACGCAGGCGGCCGGCTTCAATCATCACCTGGTCAAGCCGGTCGACACGCAGCAGCTGTTTGCCATTCTCGGTCAGGCGTGAGCGCGGCCGAGGAAATCGAGCATGGTGGCGGCGATTTCCTGGCCATGGGTTTCGATGGCGAAGTGGCCCGTGTCGAGGAACACCACCTCGGCCCTGGCATTGTCGCGTTTGAACGCCTCGGCGCCGGGTGGCGTGAAGAACGGGTCGTTCTCGCCCCAGATCGCCAGCGTGGGCGGGCGATGTTCGCGGAAGTAGGCATGCAGCTGCGCATACTGGCGAATATTCTGGCCGTAGTCGAGCAGCAGGTCCATCTGCGGCTCGACGCCGATGCGCTCGATCGCGGCATAGGCCAGCTGGTAGCCCTCCGGTGCGATCAGGCTGGTGTCTGTTACCCCTTGCGTGTACTGCCAGCGCAGCATGTCGAGCGTGTTGAAGCGGCGCAGCGCTTCGCGGTTGGCCGGGCTCGGGTCGGCCCACGCCTTGCGCATGTCGTCCCAGCCCGCGCTCAGCCCTTCTTCGTAGCCATTGCCGTTCTGGCTGACGATGGCAGTAATTTTTTGCGGGTTGGCCACCGCCAGGCGCCAGCCGACTGGCGCGCCGTAATCGAATACGTACAGCGCATAGCGCTGCAGTTTTTTCGCCACGGTGAATGCATCGATGACCTGCGCCAGCCGGTCAAAGGTGTAGTCGAACGGCGTGTCGGGCAGCACCGTGGTCTGGCCAAATCCGGGCAGGTCGGGCGCGATCACGTGATAGCGGCCAGCCAGCTGCGGCATCAGGTCGCGGAACATGTATGAGGACGCGCCGAAGCCGTGCAGCAGCAGGACGGTGGGCAGATCCGGCGAGCCGGCCTCGCGGTAGAACAGGCTGACGCCGTCGATCTCGATGGCGTGGTGGCGAACTGGATGATCGTTATGCATGATGCTGTCCTCGGGTTGGTGCGGCGATGGATTGGATAACCTGTATAATTCAATAAAACAGGTTACTGTGAGGCGAAGTATTATCGCCTTCTGGTAACCTGTCAAGTCAATGTTTAGGGGTTATTCATGAGCAATGCGGAAATGCGGGACGCGTATCCATCGGCAGCGCCGATGCTGGCCGACCAGCGGGCACTCGATATGCTCAATACGCAGGCGCGCAAGGACGGCGCCGTGCTGGACTATTGGCAGAGCGGCGACGAGGTGCTGCGCTGGCTGGAACAGGCAGGTATAACAGCTGAAGCAGCCAGTGCGGTTGACCGCGATCAGCTGCTGGCGCAGGCAAGGGCGCTGCGCGCGCTGGCGCGCCGGCTGGTGGAGGGACGCAAGGAAGACAAAACGGAGGATATCGGTGCGCTCAACGCGTATCTGCACGCCTGTCCCAGCACGCCGCATCTGGAGCAGGGCAGCGACGGCCAGCTGGTCCTGACGCGCATCGCACGCGGCGAACCCATCGCGTCATTGCTGGGAGCGCTCGCGCAAGACCTGGCGCAATTGCTGGTCGAGGGCGACTTCAGCCTGGTGCGCCAGTGCGAGCATCCCGACTGCGTCCTGTGGTTCTACGACCGCACCAAGGCGCACAAGCGGCGCTGGTGCAGCATGGCCCTGTGCGGCAACCGGCACAAGGCGGCGCAGTTCAGGAAAAAGGCGCTGGCGGGGTGATTTTTTGGCCTGGAGCTGGCGTTGCGAACCCCCAGGCAAAGTCCGGGGTCGGACCCTCAGGGTCCGACCCCGGCCGTTCAGCCGTTCGGGTTGCAAGCAGACTTACCCCGCTGCCAGCGGCCGCGCACCCGCCAGCAGCAATTTCAAGCGCTGGCCGGAAGCCGGCTGCGCAGCCGCCGCTGCCGGGGCAAACTTCGGCGTGGCAGCCTGCGGCTGTGCCTGTTCATCATCGACCGTAAAGAACCCCACCAGGCCCAGCAGGCTGTTCGCCTCGTGATGCACCGATTCGGCGGTGGCGGCCGCTTCTTCCACCAGTGCCGCATTTTGCTGGGTGACGCTGTCGATATCGGTAATGGCGCCGTTGATTTCGCCGATGCCGGTTTCCTGCTCGGTACTGGCCGAGGCAATCTGCGCCATGATGCTGGTCACGCGCTCGACGCTGGCGACGATCTCGGCCATCGTGTCGCCGGCGGCATGCGCCAGCACGCTGCCCGATTCGATCTTCTCCACCGAGGCGTTGATCAGCTGCTTGATTTCGCGCGCGGCTGTCGCCGAGCGCTGCGCCAGGTTGCGCACTTCGCCGGCCACCACCGCAAAACCGCGTCCCTGTTCACCGGCGCGGGCCGCTTCGACGGCGGCGTTCAGTGCCAGGATATTGGTCTGGAAGGCGATGCCGTCGATCACGCCGATAATATCGACGATTTTTTTCGCCGCCGCACTGATCGCATCCATCGTCTCGACCACATCCTCGACCACGCTGCCGCCTTTGCGCGCCACTTCCGAGGCCGACAGCACCAGCGTATTGGCCTGGCGCGCGTTGCTGGTGTTGCCCTTCACGGCGGCGGTCAGCTGCTCCATCGACGACGCCGTTTCCTGCAGCGCGCCAGCCTGGTGTTCGGTGCGGCGCGACAGGTCGAGGTTGCCGGTCGACAGCTCGCGCGAAGCGGTATCGATGGTGGCCGCGCCGTCGCGCACCAGCCTGACCGTGTCGCCCAGTTTTTCCGTCATATGGTGCAAGGCTTTGAGCAACTGGCCCGTTTCATCGCTGCGTTCCTGCACCGTGAAGTCGCGCAGGTCGCCGTTGGCCACGCGCTCGGCAATCTGCACCGCATGCTGCAGCGGCCCCACCACGCTGCGGGTAATCGCCCACGCCAGCGCCGCGCCCGTCACTAGGGCGATGCCGCCAAACGCCAGCAGGGTAGCCACGCTGCTCTGGTACTGGCTGGCCGATTCGGCAGCGAGTTTATTGGCTTCCTGCGTCTGGTAGTCGAGCAGTTTCGAGAGGGCGCCGGCATAGGCGGCGAACGCGGTCTGCATGGTGCTGCCGGCCAGTTGTTCGACTTCCTGCGTGCGGCCCTGGTCCTTGAAGGTGAAGACCTGCTGGCGCACGCTGCGGTAGGCTTTCTGGCGCGCCAGCACATCGGCGTACAGCGCGGTTTCCGCCGGGTTCTTGCGCAGCGCGGCCAGCTTGCCCAGCAGCGTTTCGACAGCCTTGTCGCCGGCCGTCAGCTGTGCCTGGAAGTATTCGCCCGTTTCCAGGCTGTCGCTCTTGGCGATCGACAGGGCGCTGTTGCCGTTCAGCTTGGCCGTGCCCAGCAGCTCGGACGCCAGCTGCTGCTTGGCCAGCTTGTCCTTGACCAGGTAATCGGTATTGTCATTGGCCGCATGCAGGCGCCACAGCGCGATGGCGGTTATACAGGCCATCACGAACAGGACCAGGGCAAACGACAACAGCACACGGGGGCCGGTTTTCAGGTGGAATAGTTTCATGTTGGGTGGCTAGCTTTTCGTTAGGAGAAGAACGACTCAGACACCCAGCGTAGCAGCGTAGTGTGACGCCATCATTACACACAGGAAATTTTTATTATTAATTAATTACCGTTACCGTGTGGAAATATCGAAGCGCAGGCCGGTATGGCACAATGGGCAATTCGCATCCACCGCTTGATCTTGACAGGACCTTCCATGACCCGCGCCATCCTCGACGAAACCCAGATCCATCCCGCCGCCCGCCCGCTGGTCGGCAGCAAGCACACCGATATCGTGCGCGAAGTGCAGGCGGCGATCGCCGCCAACCAGGTGGTGGTGGTCGGCATGGCGCTCAATCCGTTTCCGCGCAAGGCGCGCAAGATACTCGACGTGCTGGGCACGCCGTATCAGTACCTGCAATATGGCAGCTATTTCAACCAGTGGCATCGCCGCAATGCGCTCAAGATGTGGAGCGGCTGGCCGACCTTTCCGATGGTGTTCGTCAATGGCGTGCTGGTCGGCGGCGCCAGCGAGCTGCAGGCGCTGGTGACCTCGGGCGAATTGTCCACCATGCTGGCGCGAAAAGTGCGCGAATTTTAAGCCCGGCAACCACAGTTGTGACAATCGGTGACTATTGCCGTCGCCGCCAGTCCTTATAGTGAAGCTTTTCATGCCGCAAGGCGAAAGGCGAGCGATGGCAACGGACGATGGCGTGCAAGGCAGGGCGAACAAGGGCTTGATGGTGGCGTGCGCGCTGCTGTGCGTGGCGGCGGTGGCGCTGGCGGCAAGCTGGCAAGCGGGCGCGCTGGCGTTCCAGGCCAATTTCACCTCGCTGGTACCGGGCATTTTCGGCTCTATGCTGCTGGTGGCCCTGTTTGTCGAGCGCATGATCGAAGTGTTCGTCTCGCTGTGGGCGCCGCCCGAAGTGGCGGTGCACCAGCAGGCGATTGGCTACTGGCAGGCCCAGCGTGGCCGGCTGAAACGCCGCGTGGCCGATCTGCTGGCCGAGCTGAACAGTACGCCGGGATTGTCCGACGACCGCAAGACCGCCATCGGCACCGCGCTCGATGATGCGCGCCAGCAAATCGAACAGGCGGACCTGAAAGTCGACGCCGAGGAAAAAGCCCTGCTGCCGTACACCGTGGCCACCATCAAGGCCACCACCTGGGTCGGCCTGATGCTGGGCATGATCACCTCGGCCGTGGGCTTTCGCTTCCTGTCGCAGATCATGGTGCTGACGCCGATTTCGGCCGCCGGCCTGCCGCTGTCGGTGCAGGACCAGTACAGCGCCTTTATCGCAGTCGATGTGGTGCTGACGGGCGCCGTGCTGGCCGGCGGCAGCAAGCTGGTGCATCAGATCTTCGGCGTCTACGAGGCGTATACGACGGCGCTGTCCAGGGCGGCGCAGGCGAAAAGCGTGGCTTCTTCCAGCTGAAATCGGCTATTTTTGATATCGTCAAGGCGAGCTGCCAATCATTTTTCGCAGGTACCCCGAAATGCGAAAATGCTGGGGTCGGACCCTCAGGGTCCGACCCCGGAATCTGCTTCTGGGGTGAAAAAGAGGCTAACTTGACTCTTTTAAAGTCACTCCTGCCTGCGCTTCCATCCCGGCGGCCTGAGCGGGTCGAGCAGGCCGCGCAGGTCGTTATGGTCGAGTTCATACATCAAGGCAATCAGGCTGCCCAGTTCGCCGGAGGGGAAACCCTTGCGCGCGAACCAGCCCAGGTAATGGCCGGGCAGGTCGGCCAGCAGCCGGCCCTGATACTTCCCATATGGCATTTCGCGCGTGACCAGCAGCGCCAGTTTTTCTGAATTCATCCGGCAATTCTAGCAGATGGCCCTATTGTTGATGTTGGCGCAACTATCTTCTGCCTGACGAGGTATTTTTAGAAACAAAGAAAACTCCGATACTGCGTGCTATCAACTTTATCGGAGTGTATATGTTCAATATTCCCATTGCCCTGCTGGCGCTGACCATCAGCGCGTTTGCCATCGGCACCACCGAGTTCGTGATCGTCGGGCTGTTGCCTACCATCGCGCAGGACCTGGGCGTGAACCTGCCGTCGGCCGGCCTGCTGGTCAGCCTGTACGCGCTGGGGGTAGCCATCGGTGCACCGGTGCTGACCGCCTTGACCGGCAAGGTGCCGCGCAAGATCCTGCTCCTGACGCTGATGGTGCTGTTCACCCTGGGTAACCTGCTGGCCTGGAAGGCGCCCGGCTATGAAACGCTGGTGATCGCGCGCATCCTGACGGGGCTGGCGCACGGCGTGTTCTTCTCGATCGGCTCGACGATTGCCACTTCGCTGGTGCCGAAGGAAAAAGCGGCCAGCGCGATCGCCATCATGTTTACGGGGCTGACGGTGGCGCTGGTCACTGGCGTGCCGCTCGGCACCTTTATCGGCCAGCACTTCGGCTGGCGCGAAACCTTCCTGGCCGTCTCGGCGCTGGGGCTGGTCGCCTTTGTCGGCAGCCTGATTTATATTCCGTCGACCATCAGACACAGCAAACCGGCGTCCCTGCTGCAACAAGTGCAGGTGCTGGGCCAGCCGCGCCTGCTGCTGGTGTATGCCATGACGGCGGTCGGTTACGGCGGCTCGTTCATCGCTTTCACTTACCTGGCGCCTATCCTGCAGCAGGTGTCCGGCCTGGGCGCCAGCGCCGTCGGCCTGGTGATGCTGGTGTACGGCGTGTCGGTCGCGTTCGGCAATATCTGGGGCGGCAAGCTGGCCGACCGGCGCGGCCCGGTCGCCGCACTGAAACTGATCTTCCTGCTGCTGGCTTTGGTGCTGTTGCTGCTGACCTTTACCGCGCCGCATCCGGTGCTGGTGATTATCACCGTGCTGCTGTGGGGCGCCGTTGCCTTCGGTAACGTGGCGGGCCTGCAAGTGTATGTGGTGCAGCAGGCCGAACACTTTACGCCGCGCGCCGTCGACGTGGCCTCGGGCCTGAATATTGCCGCCTTCAACCTCGGCATTGCCGGCGGCGCATGGGGTGGCGGCCTGATCGTCGAGCACCTGGGGCTGATCCATACGGGCTGGATCGGCGCGCTGGTGGTGCTCGGCGCGTTCGGGCTGACAGCTCTCAGCGGGCGGCTCGATCGCCAGCATCCGGTAGCAGTGCGGGTCGGCGAAAAATCCATCCATGCGGCCGGCCATTAAAACAGCATCGGCGTCCGTCTGCCGTTTCTTCCTTGTCAGTTTGATGATCGTGGCCTTGCCAGGTCATCAAGCTGAAATATTTGTCCTCTATGATCCGACCTCGTCTACAAGCTGGTCTGTCCAACGATATTTATTTATAACGGAAGAAACAAAAAATGTCGAATTACGCTCCTGAGTCCAAACGCCGCCGCCTGCTGCAAATGTTTGCCGGCGCCCCCATGCTGCCGCTGGCCGGCCTGACCGGTGTCAGCGCCTTCCTGTCCGGCTGTGGCGGCAGCTCGGATAACGACCTGCCTCCGGTGACCACGCCAGGCACGGGCACCGGTACCCCGGTTGCGACGTTTACCACCGCAGAATTTACCGGCATGGCAGCGCCAGCGGCCAGCTCGCCTGCCGCGCTGGCCACCACCACCGTCGGCTCCAAGCTGAAAGTCAATTTCAGCGATGGCAGCAGCAACAGCTACAACCTGGCTTACCAGCCATTCTTCCTGACGGGCGACCGCGTACCGGACGGCAAGGGCGGCAGCGTAATCGCAGGCGGCTACTTCGACATCAAGAACCAGCCCATCATCGACAGTTCGGTGCCAGGCAGGGAGCGCCAGTTCTTCTCGGACTCGCCGGACGGCAGCTCGATGATGACGGTGGCCAACGCCACCGTCACCGGCGTCAAGGGCAAGCCCGTGTTTGCCGTGGTGCAGTTTGAATACAACTCGCTGAACCAGGCCGGCGCCTCGACCTACGGCACGCTGCCGTCGCCGATCGCCGTGCTGACGCTGGACCAGGACCAGACCACCGGCAAGCTGTCGATGGTGAAATACCACAACGTCGATACGTCGAGTGTCAAAGGCCTGTGGATTACCTGCGGCGCCAGCCTGTCGCCGTGGAACACCCACCTGTCGAGCGAAGAGTACGAACCCGATGCCTTCGACCAGGGCCTGGGCGGCCAGACCCTGGCCGTGCTCAAGCAGTTCAGCACGAACGTGTTCGGCAACGCCACTACCGCCAATCCGTACGACTATGGCCACCTGCCGGAAGTGTCGGTCAACCCGGACGGTACCGGCAGCATCAAGAAACACTACTGCCTGGGCCGCTACTCGCGCGAACTGGTGCAGGTGATGCCCGACCAGCGCACCATCCTCGGCGGCGACGACTATACCAATGGCGGCCTGTTCATGTTCGTGGCCGACAAGGCCGCCGACCTGGCGGCAGGCGGCACGCTGTATGTCGCCAAATATACGACCCAGCTGACCGAGACCACCACCGGCAAGCTGCAGTGGGTCAAGCTGGGCCGCGCCACGCACGCCGAGATCAAGGCGCTGGTCGACGGCGGCATCAAGGCCACCGACATCATGGATTCGACGCTGACCGATCCGAACGACGCCAGCTACACGAAGATCGTGCTGAACAAGAAAACCGCCTGGGTGCGGGTCAAGGCCGGCCAGGAAAAAGCCGCCGCCTTCCTGGAAACCCACCGCTACGCAGCCCTCAAGGGCGGCAGCATGGCGTTTACCAAGAACGAAGGCACGACCGTCAACGCCAAGGACAAGCTGGCCTATTCGGCCTACGCCAATATCCAGGATTCGATGGTCGAAGGCGGTTCGGGCTACGTGGCCGGCCACAATGTCAAGTTCAAGAAACTGGTGGCGGGCGCCGTCGTGTCGCACAAGCTGGCCGGCGGCCAGAAGGATGACACCGGCGCGGCGATCGACAGCGAATGGGTACCGAGCGAATCGACCGTGCTGATCGCTGGCCAGGACATCGCCGGCGACGCCCTGGGCAACACCGCCAACCCGGACAAGATCGCCAGCCCCGACAACCTGAAGTTCTCGGAAAAACTGCGCACCCTGTTTATCGGCGAAGACAGCGGTAACCACCTGAACAACTTCCTGTGGGGCTACAACGTCGACACCAAAAAACTGGAACGCCTGCTGTCGTGCCCGGCCGGCGCGGAATCGACCGGCCTGCACGCGGTCGACGAGATCAATGGCTGGACCTATGTGATGAGCAACTTCCAGCATCCAGGCGACGAGTGGAACCGCTTCCCGACGCTGCCATCGGCGCTGAAGGACCAGATCAACATCATGATCAACACCAACTACAACAACAAGTTCAGCGGCGCGGTCGGCTACCTGACGGCGGAGTTGTCGCAGGTGAAGCTGTCGAAATAAGCTGCTGCATTGGATGCCGGCGCAGGCCGGCAGGGCAAGCAAGGGCGCCCGTCTTCGCAAGGAGGCGGGCGCCTTGCTGTATATTCACGCCCCTGTTCATCTCGCACTCGGCACTTCCATGTCCCCCGCCATTCTGTTCTCCGTCGTCCTCGCCTACTTCCTGATCCTGCTCGGCGTGGCATGGCGCACCTCGCGCCACGCCACCAATGACAGCTTTTTTATCGGCAACAAGGACAGCAACTGGATGCTGGTCGCCTTCGGCATGGTGGGCACCACCCTGACCGGCGTGACCTTTATCAGCGTGCCGGGGGCGGTGGGGCGCGACGGGTTCGGTTATGTGCAGCTGATGATCGGCTATGTACTGGGCTACCTGGCCATCACCTTTATCCTGCTGCCGCTGTACTACCGGCTGCAGCTGACGTCCATCTATCGCTATCTTGAGCTGCGGCTGGGGCGGCGCTCGTACCAGAGCGGGGCGGCGTTCTTCATTCTGTCGCGGCTGCTGGGGGCGACGGCGCGGCTGTATCTGGTGGTCTATATCCTGCAAGCCACCATCCTCGACAGCTTCGGCGTGCCGTTCTGGGCCACCGCGGCCGTGGTGCTGCTGCTGATCCTGCTGTACACCTATGAAGGCGGCGTGAAAACCATCGTCTGGACCGATACGCTGCAAACGGCCTGCATGCTGGCCGGCCTGGTGATCTGCAGCGTGTTTTTGCTGCGCGAGATGGATATGTCCGTGCTCGACAGCCTGGAGCGCATGCGTTCGCAAGGGCTGGCGCGCGTGTTCACGCTCGATCCGGACAGCCCGGCCTATGTGTGGAAGCATATCGTGGCCGGCATGTTCATCACGATTGCGATGACGGGCATGGACCAGGAGATGATGCAGAAAAATATCTCGGTGCGCACCTTGCGCGATTCGCAAAAGAACATGCTCAGCCTGACCGTGGTGCTGACCGGCGTGCTGCTGCTGTTTCTGTTCCTCGGCGGCCTGCTGCATCTGTATGCGCCGCTGGCGGGCGTGACGGCCACCGGCGACAAGCTGTTTCCGGCGGTGGTGCTGGGTCACTTTCCGGCGATTGTGCAGCTGATCTTTTTCATCGCGCTGATCTCCGCCTTGTTTCCCAGCGTCGACGGCGCGCTGACGGCGCTGACCTCCACCTTCTGCATCGATATCCTGGGCCTGCAGAGGAGAGCAGGACTCGATGCGGCCGCGCAGATGCGCTGGCGCCGCCGCGTGCACCTGGGATTCGCGGCGCTGTTCCTGGTGCTGATCATGGCCTTCAAGTGGATGGACAGCCCCAGCATGATAGGGGTGATTTTAAAACTGGCCAGCTATACCTATGGGCCGCTGCTGGGACTGTTCGCGTTTGGCCTGATCAGCCGGCGTGGCGTGCGCGACCGCTGGGTGCCTCTGGTGGCGGTAGCCGGGCCGCTCTTGTGCGCATTGATCGAACAGGAGCAGGCGCTGCTGTTTGCGCATTACCGCATCGGGCTGGAGCTGCTGATACTGAACGGCGCGCTGGTGCTGGCGGGGCTGTTTCTGATTTCCACGCCGGCGGAAAAGAGCAGGGCGCAGTTGCCAAAACACGACCATTGAGACGGTTTTCAGTTATATTGATTTTTTCAGCACATCCTCTACGGAGCATCAATCAATGTCACTCAACCCGTTTCCTCCGCTGCGCCGCGGTTTTGGCGCCTTCTGGCGCGCGCTGGACGCCACGCGCCGCGCGCTGTTCAACCTGATTTTCCTGCTGATCGTGATCGCCATCCTGATCGCGATCTTTGGCGGCGGCGCCAAGCCGCTGCAGGACAAGACCACGCTGGTACTCGATCTGCAAGGCCCGCTGGTCGAAGAGGCACCGGGCGGCGTGCGCGAAGCCGTGCTGGCCAATGTCAGCGGCGAAGTCAAGAAAACCGTGCAACTGCGCGACGTACTGGCCGTGCTCGACACGGCCGCCAAGGATAAAAATGTCGGCGCGATGGTGCTGCTGCTCGACGAGCTCGAAGGCGGCGGCCTGGCCTCGCTGCGCGAAGTGGCGGCCGGCGTCGAGCGTTTCCGCGCCACCGGCAAGAAGGTCACGGCCTGGGGTTCGAGCTACAACCAGCGCCAGTACCTGCTGGCCTCGAAAGCCGATGAAGTATTCGTCCACCCGATGGGCGGCGTGATGCTCGAAGGCTTTGGCCGCTACCGCAATTACTACCGCGATGCGCTCGACAAGGTCGGCGTGACGGTCAACCTGCTGAAAGTCGGTACCTACAAGAGCTTTGCCGAGCCGTATATCGCCAACGGCCCGTCCGATGCGGCGGCCGAAGCGGAACGCTATCTGAACGAAGGCCTGTGGACCACCTATACCACCGAAGTGGAAAAGGCGCGCAAGCTGCCGGCCGGCGCCATCATGGCCTCGATCGACAACCTGCCGCAGATGCTGGAAACGGCCGGCGGCAACCTGGCCAAGGTGTCGCTGGACGCAAAGCTGGTGGACGGCCTGAAAACCCGCGATGAAATCCGCCAGCTGATGATGGCGCGCGGCGCCAAGGATGCCGACGGCAACAACTTCCGCCAGGTCAGCTACGGCGAGTACCTGTCCCGCCTGCATCCGGCGCTGGCCGGCGACGCGGTCGGCGTGGTGATCGCATCCGGTGAAATCGGCGACGGCGTGGCGCCTCCCGGCGCGATCGGCGGCCTGTCCACCTCGCGCCTGATCCGCCAGGCGCGCGAAGACAAGGCGATCAAGGCGGTGGTGCTGCGCATCGATTCGCCGGGCGGCAGCGCCTTCGGTTCGGAACTGATCCGCCGCGAGCTGGAACTGACGCGCGCGGCCGGCAAACCGGTGGTGGTCTCGATGGGCAACGTGGCCGCTTCCGGCGGCTACTGGATCAGTACCTCGTCCGACGAAGTGATCGCCGACGCGGCCACCATCACCGGTTCGATCGGCGTGTTCGCGATTTTGCCGACCGCCGAAAAAGTCATCGACAAGCTGGGCATCCACACGGCCGGCGCGCCGACCACCTGGCTGGCCGACGCCGGCAATCCATTGCGTCCGCTCGACCCGCGCTTCGCGCAAGTGATCCAGGGTTCGATCAACCATGTGTACGGCGACTTCATCGCCATCGCGGCGAAAGCGCGCAAGACCACGCCGGAGAAGATCAATGAAGTGGCGCAGGGCCGCGTCTGGACCGGCCTGCAGGCGAAAGACCGCAACCTGGTCGACCGCATCGGCAGCTACCGCGATGCGCTGGCCTCAGCCGCCAAGCGCGCCAACCTGGGCGCCGACTACCGCGTGACGTATCTGCAGCAGGAGACGTCGACCGTCGACCGCCTGATCGGCATGTTCGGCGCCAGGGCCATGGCCTCGCTGGGCCTGGGCGAACACGTGAAACTGGGCCTGGCCTCGACCGGCCTGCCGCCACAAGCGGCGCTGGGCATCGCCAGTGACCTCAGCTGGCTGTCCTCGATCACGCGTGAACAGAAACCGTTCATGGCGCTGACGCACTGTCTTTGCACCGATCCGATGGGCGGCAAATAAACCGCATCGCTACTGCATGACCCCTCAAGCCGGCTTTGTCCGGCTTGTTTTTATTGGGTGGCTGTAAAGGCAGGTAAAGGCCGCCGGAGATTTGTAGCGAGTTTGTATCTGCCTGTCCGCCACCGGTAGCGGTGTGCGCTCCCTTGAAAGCCTGATGCCTGCGTGCGCTGCGCCACGCAGCGCCCCTTATTTCCATGAGCAATTGTTTCAGACAGAAATGAAACAGTTACATGACTATGCTAGAGTCCTCGCTCGATGGAGAACGATGTTTTTTCAGCTGATTTTCAGCTCTTGATTCCCCGTTAATCTTGTAAAAAATACCCGAAAAACGGTCGCCGGCGCCGAGTACATCACCCGGCCGGGACCAAACACAACGCCGTGCCAGCGGCCTATAAAAGGATAAGCGATGGATTCGCAGATGACACCCCCACCAGTGCGGCGCAGCCGCCGTTCCAAGATCGTCGGTACCGTAATCGCGCTGGCCGTCATGGCCGCGCTGGGCGGCGGGGCGTGGTACCTCACCCATTCCGGCAGCAGCGCACAGGGCGGCGCCGGCGCCATGGGTCCCGGCGGCCCTGGTGGTCCCGGTGGCCCGGGCGGCCCTGGCGGCGGGCGCCGCGGCGGGCCGTCCACCACGGTGGGCGTGGCCACCGCCGTCAAGTCAGATCTGCCGGTGGTGCTCGATGCGCTCGGCACCGTCACGGCGGCGTCCACCGTGACGGTGCGTCCGCAGGTGTCGGGCATCCTGAAAGAGCTCAAATTCAAGGAAGGCGCGATGGTCAAGGCCGGCCAGGTGGTGGCCCTGATCGATCCGGCGCAGTTCGAAATGGCGCTGATGCAGGCGACCGGCCAGCGCCAGCGCGATGAAGCGCAGCTGGAAAACGCGCGCCTCACGTTGAAACGCTACCAGACCTTGCTGGGCCAGGATTCGATCGCGCGCCAGGAAGTCGACACGCAGGCGGCATTGGTAAAGCAGCTTGAAGGCACGGTGATGACCGACCGTGCCGCCGAAGGCACGGCGCGCCTGAACCTGGGCTATACCAAAGTGGTCTCGCCGATCAGCGGCCGGGCCGGCCTGAAGGTGGTCGATATCGGCAACCTGGTCAGCACCAGCGACGCCGGCGGCGTGGTGGTGGTGACGCAGCTCTCGCCGATCGACGTGCAGTTCGCCATCCCGCAGGACAAGGTGCAGACCATCCAGGAACGCCAGGCGCAGAACGCCCAGCTGCCGGCGCTGGCGCTGGACCGCACGCGCACCATCACGCTCGACAAAGGCAGCTTGACGGCGCTCGACAACCAGGTCGACGTGCAGACCGGCACCGTGCGCGCCAAGGCCCGCTACGCCAACGACAAGATGGCGCTGTTCCCGAGCCAGTTCGTCAACGTGCGCCTGGAGATGGGCAATATCACGGGTGCGGTGCTGGTGCCGGTGACGGCCCTGCGCCACAGTAACAACGGCGAATTCGTGTATGTGCTCAAGGAAGACAAGACCGTCACCGTGCGCATGGTCACGCGCGGCCAGGCCACCACCGACATGGTGGAGATCCGCGCCGGCCTGGAAGCGGGCGAGAAAGTCATTACCGAAGGCGCCGACCGCCTCAAGGAAGGCGCGAAAGTCACGCTGGCCGGCGACAAGCCGGCCGGCGCCGGCCAGGGTGCCCGGGGCGCGAACGGCGAACATCGCCAGCGCCGCCAGCACGCCGAGGGCGCCGCCGGCGCACCGGCAGCATCGGCTGCTCCTGCCAGTGCCCCAGCTGCTGCTCCCGCGGCCGCGCCAGCGCGGGGTGCGGCGCAATGAGTCCATCGACTCCGTTCATCAAGCGGCCGGTCGCCACCGCGCTGCTGATGCTGGCCATCGTGCTGGCCGGCCTGGTGGGTTTCCGGCTGCTGCCGCTGGCCGCCTTGCCGCAGGTCGATTTCCCCACCATCCAGGTGCAGACCCTGTATCCGGGCGCCAGTCCGGAGGTGATGGGCCAGACCGTCACCGCGCCGCTCGAGCGCCAGTTCGGCCAGATGTCCGGCTTGCAGCGCATGAGTTCGACCAGCGCGGCCGGCGTGTCCATCATCACGCTGCAGTTCACGCTGGGCCAGACGCTGGACGTGGCCGAACAGGAAGTGCAGGCCGCGATCAATGCGGGCGGCTCGCTGCTGCCGACCGACCTGCCGGCGCCGCCCGTCTACGCCAAGGTCAATCCGGCCGACGCGCCGGTGCTGACGCTGGCCATCACGTCCGACACGATGCCGCTGACGCAGGTACAGAATATCGTCAACACGCGCCTGGCCCTGAAAATCAGCCAGGTCAGCGGCGTGGGACTGGTGTCGCTGTCCGGCGGCCAGCGTCCTGCCGTGCGCATCCAGGGCGACACCAAATTGCTGGCCTCTTACGGCCTCGGTCTCGACAGCCTGCGCACCGCCATTGCGGCGGCCAACGTCAACAGCGCCAAGGGCAGTTTCGACGGCCCCACGCGTTCGTTTACCATCAACGCCAACGACCAGCTGGTCACGGCGGAAGACTACAAGCGCCTGATCATCACCTATAAAAACGGTGCGCCGGTGCGCTTGTCCGACGTGGCCAATGTGGTCGACAGCGCCGAGAACACGCGCCTGGGCGCCTGGGCCGGCAAGCAGCCGGCGATCATCCTCAACGTGCAGCGCCAGCCCGGCGCCAACGTGATCAAGACGGTCGACGCCATCAAGGCGCTGCTGCCCGAACTGCAAACCAGCTTGCCGTCGGCGATGAAGCTCGACGTGCTGAGCGACCGCACCACGGGCATCCGCGCCTCGGTCGAACACGTGGAACTCGAATTGCTGGCCTCCGTGCTGCTGGTGGTGCTGGTCATCTTCGCCTTCCTGCACAGCCTGCGCGCCACCGTGATCGCCAGCCTGTCGGTGCCGATCTCGCTGATCGGCGCCTGCGGCGTGATGTACTTGCTCGGCTACAGCCTGAACAACCTGTCGCTGATGGCGTTGACGATCGCCACCGGCTTTGTGGTCGATGACGCCATCGTGATGATCGAAAATATCGCGCGCTATATCGAAGAGGGCGAAACGCCGATGGCCGCCGCGCTGAAGGGCGCCTCGCAGATCGGCTTTACCATCATCTCGCTGACGGTCTCGCTGATCGCGGTATTGATACCGCTGCTGTTCATGGGAGACGTGGTGGGCCGCCTGTTCCGCGAGTTCGCCATGACGCTGGCGATCACCATCCTGATTTCCGCCGTGGTGTCGCTCACGCTGGTGCCGATGATGTCGGCGCGCTGGCTGAAAAGCCACGCCGATGAAAAGGTCAGCGCCACCGGCCAGCGCATCCAGCGCTTCCTCGACCGCGTGGTGCATCGCTACGACCTGGCGCTGGTGTGGGTCCTGAAGCGCCAGGGACTGACGCTGCTGGTGGCGCTGGCCACCTTGATTTTGACCGTGATCCTCTACATCACGATCCCGAAAGGCCTGTTCCCGACGCAGGACACGGGCCAGCTGCAGGCGCGCATCGAAACCTCGCAGGCTGTGTCGTATGAACGCATGGCGGGCTTGCAGCAGGCAGCGGCCAGCGCCATCCTGGACGACCCGGCGGTCGAGACGCTCAGTTCGCTGGTCGGCGTCGATGCGGCCAACAACACCATGCTGCATACCGGCAGCATGCTGATCAACCTGAAGCGCTCGCGCAGCGGCAGCCAGGAAGAGATCATGGAACGCCTGCGCGAGCGCGTCTCGAAGGTGGCCGGCGTCACGCTGTACCTGCAGCCGACGCAGGACCTGACCATCGATGCGGAATCGGGTCCGACCCAGTACCGCGTCTCGCTCGAAGGGGCCAATACGGCCATCGTCACCGAGTGGGCGACCAAGCTGGCGGCGCGCATGCGCGAAAAATCGCAGCTGCGCAATGTGACCACCGACGCCGGCGCCACCGGTGCAGCGGTCAATATCGCCATCGACCGCGATAGCGCCGCGCGCATGTCGGTCACCACCGCCACCGTCGACGACGCGCTGTACAACGCATTTGGCCAGCGCATCATCTCGACGATTTTCACGGAAACCAACCAGTACCGCGTGATCCTCGAGGCGCAGCCGGGCAATGTGACCACGCCGGCCGACCTGGGCGAGATGCAGGTGCGCACCGGTTCGGGCAAGTCAACGCCGCTGTCCGCGTTTGCCACCATCAGCGAGAAACAGGCGCCGCTGCAGATCACGCACGTGGCGCAGTATCCGGCCACCACGCTCGGTTTCGATACCACCAAGGGTGTCGCGCTGGGCAATGCGGTCGATGCGATCCGCGAGGCGGCGCACGATATCGGCCTGCCGGGCGCCGTCACGATGACCTTCCTGGGCGCGGCCGGCGCGTATGAAAACTCGCTGTCGAACCAGCTGTGGCTGATCCTGGCCGCCGTGGTGTGCGTGTATATTGTGCTCGGCGTGCTGTATGAAAGCTATATCCACCCGCTGACGATCCTGTCGACCCTGCCGTCGGCTGGTGTCGGCGCCTTGCTGGCGCTGATGCTGTCCGGGCAGGACCTGGGCGTGATCGGCATTATCGGCATCATCCTCCTGATCGGCATCGTGAAAAAGAACGCCATCATGATGATCGACTTTGCCATCGAGGCCGAGCGTGACGAGGGCAAGGGCCCGCAGGAAGCGATCCACCAGGCGGCGCTGCTGCGCTTCCGTCCGATCCTGATGACGACCCTGGCGGCGCTGTTTGCGGCCGTGCCGCTGATGCTGGGCTGGGGCGAGGGCGCCGAATTGCGTCGTCCGCTGGGCCTGGCGATTTTCGGCGGCCTGATCGTCAGCCAGGTACTGACGCTGTTTACCACGCCGGTGATCTACCTGGGCTTCGATCGCCTGGGCCGCCGCTTTGCCGGCAAACCGAAGGGCGGCGTCAACCTCGACAAGCCGGGCGGCCAGCCGCCTGCGGGGAGCGCCGCGTGAATTTGTCCGAACCGTTCGTCAAGCGCCCCATCGCCACCGTGCTGCTGACCATCGGCATCGCGCTGGCGGGCATCGGCGCGTTCTTCGTGCTGCCCGTCTCGCCGCTGCCGCAGGTCGATTATCCGACCATTTCCGTCAGCGCCAGCCTGCCCGGCGCCAGTCCGGACACCATGGCCAGCTCGGTCGCCACGCCGCTGGAGCGGCGCCTGGGCGTGATCTCTGGCGTCAATGAAATGACCTCGTCGTCGAGCACCGGTTCGGCGCGCATCAACCTGCAGTTCGACCTGAACCGCAAGATCGATGCGGCCGCGCGCGAAGTGCAGGCGGCCATTTCCGCCTCGCGCGCCGATTTGCCGGCCACCCTGCGCAGCAACCCGACCTACCGCAAGGCCAATCCGTCCGATGCGCCCGTGATCATCCTGGCGCTGACCTCCAAGACCCGTACGCCGGGCCAGATCTACGACGCCGTGTCGAACCTGGTGCAGCAGAAGGTGGCGCAGGTCAAGGGCGTGGGCGAGGTGGAACTGGGCGGCGGTTCGCTGCCGGCCGTGCGCGTGGAACTGCTGCCATACCAGCTCAATCATTACGCCGTGTCGATGGAGGACGTGCGCGCCGCCCTGCAGGCCAGCAACGCGAACCGCCCGAAAGGGGCGATCTCGGGCGACGAGCGGCGGCTGCAGATTTATTCGGGCGCCAGCACGGCGTCGGGCGGGCGCAGCGCCGCCGACTACCGCAGCCTGGTGGTGGCCTGGCGCGATGGCGCCGCCATCCGCCTCGACGACGTGGCCGAAGTACAGGATGGCGTCGAGAACAACAATACCCTGGGCCTGTTCAATGGCGACCCGGCCGTGATCGTGCTGATCACGCGCCAGCCGGGCGCCAACGTGATCGCCACGGTCGACGGCGTGCGTGCGCTGCTGCCGCAACTGCAGGCCCAGCTGCCGGGCGACATCAGGCTGCAGGTGGCGTCGGACAGCACCAATTCGATCCGCTCCTCGCTGCACGAAATCGAGTTCACCCTGATCCTGTCGATCGTGCTGGTGGTGCTGGTGGTCAGCGCGTTCCTGCGCAGCGTGCGCGCCACCATCATCCCGGCGGTGGCCACCATCGTGTCGCTGCTGGGCACTTTCGGCGTGATGTACATGCTGGGTTTTTCGCTCAATAATCTGTCGCTGATGGCGCTGACGGTGGCCACCGGCTTCGTGGTCGATGACGCCATCGTGGTGCTGGAAAACACGCAGCGCCATATCGAAGCCGGCATGGACCGCTTCAAGGCGGCCCTGCTCGGTGCGCGCGAAGTGGGCTTCACGGTGCTGTCGATCAGCCTGTCGCTGGTGGCCGTTTTCATCCCGCTGCTGTTCATGGGCGGCCAGGTGGGGCGGCTGTTCCGCGAGTTTGCCGTGACCCTGTCGGCGGCGGTGATGATCTCGCTGGTCATCTCCTTGACCACCACGCCGATGATGTGCGCCTGGCTGCTGAAAAGCGGCGTGCAGCACAAGCCGCCGGGCGCCATCGCGCGCTGGTTCGAGCGCGGCTTCGAGCGCCTGCTGAAAGGCTATGAGCATTGCCTGGACTGGGCCTTGTCGAGCGCCGCGCTGGTGATGACGATACTGGTGTTCGTGGTGGGCCTGAACGTGTACCTGTTCGCGGCCGCGCCGAAGGGCTTTTTCCCGCAACAGGACACGGGCCAGATCAATGGCGGCATGCGCGCCGACCAGAGCATCTCGTTCCAGGCCATGCAGGGCAAGCTGCGCCAGCTGGTCAATATCATCAAGGACGATCCGGCCGTGGCCACCGTGGTGGGCTTTACGGGCGGCGGCAGGGCAGGGGGCGGCTTCATGTTCATCGACCTCAAGCCCGCCTCGCAGCGCACCGACAAGGGCCAGGCCGTGATCGCCCGCCTGCGTCCGCAGCTGGCCAAGGTGACGGGCATTTCGCTGTTCCTGAACCCGGTGCAGGACCTGCGCATGGGCGGGCGTTCCAGCAATTCGACCTACCAGTACACCCTGATCAGCGACAACCAGGCCGACCTGAAAAAATGGGCCGCCAGGCTGGCCGACCAGATGAAGACGCAGCCGGCCCTGATCGACGTCGATACCGACCAGGCGGAAAACGGCGTGGAAACGTTCGTTTCGATCGACAAGGACCGCGCCACGGAACTGGGGGTGCAGGTGCGCGATATCGACAATGCGCTGTACAACAGCTTCGGCCAGCGCCAGGTGGCGACCATCTACGATGAGCTGAACCAGTACCACGTCATCATGGAAGTCGCGCCGCGCTACGCGCAAAGTCCGGAGGCGCTGCGCTCGGTATATGTGCCGGCCTCGAATGCGGCCAATACCACCACGACCACTTCTGCCGTAACGTCGGCGGTAACGGCCACCACCTCGAACACCACGGCGGCGCGCGACCCGTCGAGCGGCACGGCGCTGTCCACCACGCTGGCGACCATGGTGCCGCTGTCGTCGTTCAGCAGCTTTGCCGAAAGCTCGACGGCCACCTCGATCAACCACCAGGGGGGCGAACTGGCCACCACGGTGTCGTTCAACCTGGCCGACGGCTATACGCTGGGCGACGGCCAGGCGGCGGTGGCGCAGGCCGAGTCCGAGATCGGCATGCCGGTCAATGTGCGCGGCAGCTTCCAGGGCTCGGCCAAGAGCGCGCAGGACAGCAACAAGGAGCAGCCGCTGCTGATCCTGGCGGCCATCGTGGTGATCTATATCGTGCTGGGCATTCTGTACGAAAGCCTGATCCATCCGGTCACCGTGCTGTCGACGCTGCCGTCGGCGGGCGTGGGCGCGGTGCTGGCGCTGCTGATGTTCCGCATGGAGTTTTCCATCATCGCCCTGATCGGCGTATTTTTGTTGATCGGCATCGTCAAGAAAAATGCTATATTGATCATCGACTTCGCGCTGGAGGCCGAGCGTTCGCGCGGGCTGACGGCGCTCGAGGCGGTGCGCGAGGCATGCCTGCTGCGTTTCCGCCCCATCCTGATGACTACCCTGGCGGCGGCGCTTGGCGCGCTGCCGCTGGCGATAGGCTTCGGCGAGGGGTCCGAGCTACGCCAGCCCTTGGGGGTCGCCATTATCGGCGGCCTGATTGCCAGCCAGTTGTTGACCTTGCTGACCACCCCGGTGGTCTACATCCTGCTCGACAAACTGCGCACGCGCAGCGCCGACGAGCAGCAATTGAGCCGCATTCCTGGGCCAGATAACCCGAGCACACAATCATGAGTCAAGTAAAACACCGTATGTCCCCCGTTCCTGCACGCCGTTCTACCCTGCAGCGCCATGTGCTGGCGCTGGCCGCCCTGGCGCTGCTGGCCGGCTGCGCCGTCAGCCCCGTGTATGAAGTGCCGTCTGCTGCCGCGCCGGTGGCGTTCAAGGAGGCGGCCGGCTGGCAGCCGGCCGCGCCGGCGGACATGCTCGAACGCGGAGCGTGGTGGACGCTGTTCGGCGACGCGCAGCTGAACCAGCTGGCGGAGGGCATCGACATATCGAACCAGAACGTGGCCGCCGCCATCGCCTCGTACGAGCAGGCGCGCGCGCTGGTGCGCGAACAGCGTGCCTCGCTGTTCCCGACCGTCAGCCTGTCGGGCAGCGGCACGCGCGCCGGTGGCGGCGAGCAGCAGACCGCCAACAACTACCGCGCCGCGCTGGGCGCCTCGTGGGAACCCGATATCTGGGGCCGCCTGCGCGCCGGCGTGACGGGCGCCGACGCCAGTGCTTCCGCCAGTGCCGCCGACCTGGCCGCCGCGCGCCTGTCGGCGCAGGGCGAACTGGCCACCAATTATTTTTCGCTGCGCCAGAGCGACGCGCAGATCGCGCTGCTGACGTCGACCATCGAAGGCTACCAGCGCGTGCTCGATATCACGCGCAACCGCTTCAGCTCCGGCATCGCGGCCAAGTCCGATCTGCTGCAGGCGCAGACGCAGCTGGCCAATGCGCAGATCGATTTGTCCAGCCAGGTGCGCGCGCGCGCCCAGCTCGAACATGCGATCGCCATTTTGCTGGGCCGCGCGCCGTCGGACTTCACGCTGGCCGTGGCGCCCTGGACCGTCACCGTGCCCGACGTCCCTGTGGGCGTGCCATCGACCCTGCTGCAGCGCCGTCCCGATATTGCCGCCGCCGAGCGCCGCGTGGCGCTGGCCAACGAGCAGATCGGCATCGCCCGTTCCGCCTATTATCCGAGCCTGAGCCTGACCGGCTCCTACGGTTCCGGCGCCAGCAAGGTCGGCGACCTGTTCAATGCGTCGTCCAGCCTGTGGTCGTTCGGCCTGTCGGCCGCGCAGACCTTGTTCAATGCGGGCGCCACCACGGCCAGCGTGGACGCGGCCAGGGCCGGCCACGAAGCGGCCGTGGCGCGCTACCGCCAGACGGTGCTGACGGCGTTCGGTTCGGTGGAAGACCAGTTGTCGGCCACGCGCGCGCTGGCCGAACAGATCGACCTGCGCCGCCAGGCGTCGGGCGCCGCCGATGAAGTCGAGCAGCAGATGCTGAACCGCTACAACGCCGGCCAGGTCGGCTATACCGAGGTGGTGACGGCCCAGGTCACCGCCTTGTCGGCGCGGCGCCAGCTGGTCCAGGCGCAGGCTGACCGGCAGACCACGGCCGTGGCGCTGATCCAGGCGCTCGGTGGTGGCTGGCAGGCAACGCAATTGCAGTGAAACGGGGCAGGCGGGCTGCCAACAGTTGGGCCGGACTTTGTCGGGTGCTAAAATGCAAGATTACCAATTACCTGCCTGCGGAAACTTTGCGCGGGCCGGTGTCTTGCAGAAGATGATAATCAATAATCGCAGCAAAGCCGGCCGCAGCAATACGCCCGAGACACCCGCCATCGACTTTCCCGTGGTGGCGATCGGCGCTTCCGCAGGCGGACTCGATCCCATCGTTGCCTTCCTCACCCAAGTGCCGCCGGATAGCGGCATCGCCTATGTGGTGATCCAGCATCTCGATCCCACGCACAAGGCCATGCTGCCCGAGTTGTTGCAGCGCACCACCAGCATTCCCGTCTCCGAGATCGCGCACCATATGCCGGTGCGTCCCGGCCAGATCTATGTGATACCGCCCAATGCCGACCTGGGTCTGGCCAAGGGCCGCTTCCAGCTGAGCGCGCCGCAGCAGGCGCGCGGCCACCGCCTGCCGATCGACACGTTTTTTGACGTGCTGGCGACGCAGGTAGGCGAACAGGCCGTCGGCGTGATCTTTTCCGGCATGGGCAGCGACGGCACGCGGGGCATGCAGGCGATCAAGCAGGCAGGCGGCCTGACCCTGGCGCAGTATCCCGATACGGCCAAGTTCGACATGATGCCGCAAAGCGCGATTTCCTCCGACGTGGTGGACCTGATCGATTATCCGGAAAAAATGCCGGCCAAGATCATTCATTATCTGTTCCGCAGCAATTTCCTGAATCTGCCCGGCGCGGAGCCGGAGTCGCGCAACAGCCTGCAGGAAATCGTCACCCTGTTGTCCGACCATACGGGCAACAGCTTTTCCGACTACAAGATCAATACCGTGCTGCGGCGTATCGAACGGCGCATGAGCCTGTTCCAGATGGCGACGATGGACGAGTACGTGCCGTATTTGCGCGACAATCCGGCTGAAATCGATTTATTATTCAAGGAACTGCTGATCGGCGTGACCAGCTTTTTCCGCGACCAGAAAGTGTGGGAGTACCTGAAGATGGTGGCCTTGCCGCAGCTGTTGGCAGCCAATCCGGAAGGGCGCACGTTCAAGGCCTGGATACCGGCTTGTTCCACCGGCGAGGAAGCGTATTCGCTGGCGATGGTGTTCCATGAAGTAGTGGCGAATGTCAATCCGCCGTCGAAGTACAGCTTGCAGATTTTTGCGACCGACCTGTCGGGCGACGCGATCGACCGCGCGCGCCAGGGGCGGTTTTCAAAAAGTATCGTCAGCGATGTGTCGGCCGAACGCATGGAACGGTTCTTCTTTGCGGACAAGAATGAATTTCTGATCAAGAAAGAGATCCGCAACATGATCATCTTTGCCCAGCAAAACATCATCTCGGATCCGCCGTTTACCAAGCTCGACATCCTGTGCTGCCGCAACCTGCTGATCTACCTGAACGCCAAGCTGCAGCAGCGCCTGATCCCGCTGTTCCACTATGCCCTGAACCGTGACGGCGTGCTGCTGTTGGGCAGCGCCGATACGCCCGGTCATTTTTCCGACCTGTTCGTGCCCCTGACCACCTCGACGCGGCTGTACCGCCGGCTCGACAATTTGGCGCGCCAGCGCCTGCCGACGTATTTTCCGACCAAGGTTTCCGCCACCCATCCCCCCATCCCCAGCGACACGAGAGAAGTCAGCATGACAGGAAAGATTCAGTCCCATGTGGAGCAGCTGCTGCTTCAGAAATATTCGCCGGCTGCCGCGCTGCTGAACCAGGATGGCGACATCCTGTACATCAACGGCCGCACGGGCGCGTTCCTGGAGCCGGCGGCCGGCAAGGCCAACTGGAATATCCATGCGATGGCGCGCGACGGCTTGCGCTACGAATTGCCGGGGCTGATCAAGCAGGCGCTGCAAAGCGAAGAGATGGTGCGCATGAGGGGGCTGGTGGTGAAAGACCATGCGGGCCAGTCGCTGGGGGTGGACATGACGGCAGAAGCGCTGAGCCAGCCCGAGTCGCTGCGCGGCATGGTCTTCATCACCTTTTCCAGCGTGCCGCTGGTACCCGAATCACGCCGCGGCCGTTCGCCCAACCCCAAGGTGCTGGAACTGGAGCAGCAGCTGGCGCAGGCGCGCAATGAAATCCAGGCGGTGCGCGATGAAATGCAGACCTCGCGCGAGGAGCTGAAATCGGCCAATGAAGAACTGCAGTCGACCAACGAAGAGCTGCAATCGACCAACGAGGAACTGACGACGTCAAAAGAAGAAATGCAGTCGCTGAACGAAGAACTGTATACGGTCAACGCCGAGCTGCAGTCGAAGGTCGACGATCTGTCGCTGGTCAACAGCGACATGAAGAACCTGCTCAACAGTACCGATATCGCCACCATCTTCCTCGACAGCGCCTTGCGTATCCGCCGCTTCACGGCGCCGGCCACGCAGATCTACAAGCTGATCCAGACCGACCTGCGCCGCCCGCTCAGCGACATCGTCAACGATCTCGACTATCCCGGCCTGGAAGCGGATGCGCAGGAAGTCATCCGCAGCCTGGTGTTTTCCGAACGCCAGGTGCCGACCAAGACGGGGCGCTGGTACAACGTGCGCATCATGCCGTATCGCACGGTGGAAAACGTGATCGATGGCGTGGTAGTCACCTTCATTAACATTACCGAATCGAAGCTGCTGGAAGCCCAGCTGCGCCAGATACAATCCGGCGTCAAGATCAGCAAGGAGTCCGACGGGGGCCTGTCTTGAGCAGGCCGTTCGATAGCGATGCGGCCAATCTGCAACTGCGCCAGCAGGCGGAGCAACTGGCGCTGGAGCAAGGCCTGGTGCTGCCGGCATCGCTGTCGGACGACGACATGCTGCGCCAGCTGCACGAACTGCAGGTCAGCCAGATCGAGCTGGAGATGCAAAGCGTCGCCATCGCCGAACTGCAGCAGCTCAAGAACGAATACGAAAGCAGCCTGGAACACTATGAACGGCTGTACGAGCAGGCGCCGGTCAGCTACTTTTCATTGAACCGCCACGCGGTGATTACGCGTGTCAACATGGCTGCCGGCGCCTTGCTGCAGCGGGACAGACAGCAGTTGCTGGGCCTGCTCTTCGAGCAATTCATCGCGCCCCAGGCGCAGGGCGCTTTTCGCCGCTTTCTCGATACTGTCTTCGATAGCGGCGCGCGCCAGGTGCTCGAAGTGCCGCTGTTCAACCGGCAGGGGCGCGGCAGTAACGGCATGGTGCGCATCGAGGCCAACCTTGACGCCGACAGCGCCAGCGTGCGCATGCTGGTCAACGACCTGGGCGACGAGCTGGCGCGCGAGTCGGCCCTGCGGCGCGCTTTCGTGATCCTCGATACCATCCGCGAAGGCGTGATGGTGACCGACAGCAGCAACCGCATCATTTCCGTCAATCCCGCCTTTACCGCCATTACCGGCTACCCGGCCGAGGAAGCCATCGGGCGCGATCCCGCCTTCCTGGGCGCCGGCACCCATCCGCCGCAGTTTTATGCGGCCATGTGGGACAGCCTGAACCGCGACGGCAGCTGGTATGGCGAGCTGGTAAACCGCCGCAAGAATGGCGAGCGGTTTGTCGAATCGCTGTCGATCACGCCGATGCGCGCCGACGATGGCGCCACCAGCCATTTTGTGGGCGTGTTTTCCGACATTACCGAGCGCAAGCTGGCCGAAGCGTCGCTGCGCGAACTGCACCGCGAGCTGGACCAGCGCGTGGTCGACCGCACCAGCGAGCTGCTGCGCGCCAACCTGCATCTGCAGCAGGAAGTGCGCCAGCGCGAAAGCGCACAGCAAGCCTTGCGTGACGCCGAGCGCTTCTTTCACGCCACCATCGATTCGCTGTCCGACCGCGTGCTGGTGCTGGACCAGGATGGCGGCCTGGTGCACGCCAACCAGGCCTGCCTCAATTTTGCCGGCCATGCGCCCGGCCATGTGCAGTATCTGCGGTTTTGCGAGACGGATCCGCGCTGGCATGGCGGCGCCGGGCTGGAGCTGGCGGACGGCATCCGCACGGTGATCGACGGCCTGGCCGATGCCTTTGCGCTCGAATATGAATTTGCCACCGCTGCCGGACCGCACTGGTGGCTGGCCAAGGTCAGCCGTTTCCTTGGCGACGGTCCGCTGCGCGTGGTGGTGTCGCATACCGATATCACCGAGCGCAAGCTGATGGACGGCGCATTGCGCCAGTCGCACGCGCAGCTGCGCCAGCTGGCGCTGCACCTGGAAACGGTCAAGGAAGACGAGCGCAAGCGCATTTCGCGCGATATCCACGATGAACTGGGCCAGAACCTGCTGGCGCTGCGCATCGATATCTCCATGCTCAGCGCGCGTACCCAAGGTTCGCATCCGCTGCTGCACGGCAAGGTCTCCACGGTGCTGGGCAATATCGACACCACCATCAGGAGCGTGCGCGGCATCATGAACGAATTGCGGCCGATGGCACTGGACCTGGGCCTGCAGGCGGCGATCGAGTGGCAAGTGGGGGATTTTCGCAAGCGCAGCGGCATCGCCTGCCAGCTGCACATCCGCGACGAGGCGGTGTTCGCCGCCATCGGCGGCCAGGCCGAGATTGCGCTGTTTCGCATCGTGCAGGAAGCGCTCAGCAACGTGATGCGCCATGCACGGGCCAGCAATGTGGCGATTGAATTCAGCGCGGACGCCGGCGCCGTGTATGTCAGCATCAGCGACAATGGCGTCGGCATCACGGCGCAGCAGCAGCGCAAGAAGCAGTGCTTCGGCCTGATCGGCATCCGCGAACGGGTGCGCGCGCTCGACGGCCAGGTCGAGATCGGCGCGCCCCCGGCTGGAACCGGTTGCCGGCTATGGCTGCGCGTGCCGCTGCAGGCGCCGCCCTGAGACGCGTGGTTGATACAAAAAATGCAGCAAAACAATTTTTGACGACTCATGCCCTCCGGACAGGCTATACTTTCGCCTGCTTTTTATGGAGGGCATACCTTGTTCAAGACTATCGTGTTACCAGTCGCCCTGATGGGCGCGTTCGCCGGCGTACACGCTGACGAAGGGCAGTGGCAACCACACCAGCTGCCACAGCTGAAAGCCGAACTCAAGCGTGTCGGCATCGAGATCCCCGCTGAAAAGCTGGCCGATTTGAGCAAGCATCCGATGAGCGCCATCGTCTCGCTGGGCGGTTGTTCCGCCGCGTTCGTCTCGAACGCCGGCCTGGTGGTGACGAATCACCATTGCGCGTACGGCGCGGTACAGCGCAATTCGACTCCCGAACACAATTACATCACCGACGGCTTCCTGGCCAAGACCCGCGCAGCCGAGCTGCCGGGCGGCCCGAACAGCCTGGTGTATGTCACCGACAAGGTGGAAAATGTCAGCGACCGCGTGCTCAAGGGCCTGACGGCGCAAATGAGCGGCCGCGAACGCCATGAAGCGGTGGAAAAACGCATCAAGGACCTGATCGCCGAATGCGAGACGGACAAGATGTACCGCTGCTCGGTGCCAGCCTTCCACCGCGGCCTCGAGTACTACCGCATCCGCCAGATGATGATACGCGACGTGCGCCTGGTGTACGCGCCGTCGGACAAGATCGGCAACTTCGGCGGCGATATCGACAACTACGAATGGCCGCGCCACACGGGCGACTACTCGTTCCTGCGCGCCTACGTCGGCAAGGATGGCCGCCCGGCCGATCCGTCGCCCGACAACGTGCCCTACCAGTCGAAGGACTTCCTGGTGGTGTCGGCCGAAGGCATCAAGAATGGCGACGGCATCCTGCTGGCCGGCTACCCCGGACGCACCAGCCGCTACAAGCTGCCATCGGAAATCCGCTACGCGCGCGATTCGGCCTTCCCGCTGAAGGTCAGCGAACTGCAGGCGGACCTGGCCGTGATGGCTGACGCCACCGCCGGCGACGCCGCTGCCGCCGTGCGTTACGCCAGCGTGGTGAAAAGCATCAACAACGTGCTGAAGAAAACCCAGGGCCTGCTCGACGGCTTTGCGCGCAAGGATATCGCCGCCATCAAGGACGTGCAGGACGCCGAGTTCCGCGCCTGGTACGCGAAACAGCCGAACGTGTCGCCGACCTTGCTGGCCGAACTGGACGCGGCGATCGCCAGCGACAT
Organism: Janthinobacterium sp.; assembly: GCF_031995485.1. Lineage (NCBI taxonomy): Bacteria > Pseudomonadati > Pseudomonadota > Betaproteobacteria > Burkholderiales > Oxalobacteraceae > Janthinobacterium > Janthinobacterium sp. The sequence continues at coordinate 115,299 of NZ_DAMAGB010000002.1, read as the reverse complement.
GGCACTCAGCGACGAAGAGTTTGCCTGGTCGGTGGCCACCAACAGCGACCTGCTGAAAAGCGCGCGTTCGCTGTACCGCTACGCGCAGGAAAGCAAGAAGCCGGACGCCGAGCGCGAATCGGGCTACCAGCAGCGCGACCTGGCGTTCATCAAGGCCCGCCTGGCGCGCCTGGAGCAGTCGTACGTCAACAAGGTCGACCAGGCGCGTTTTGAAGCGGGCCTGAAGCGCTATGCCGCGCTGGCCGCGAAGAGCCATCCGCAAGGCCTGGACGCATTGCTGCCGGCGCCGAACGCCGTGGCCGCGCTGTACACCAAGACGCAGCTGGCCGACACCGCCAGGCGTTTGGCCTGGCTGGAAAAAGACCAGGCGGCCTTCGAGCAGTCCGACGATGCCTTCGTGCAACTGGCCATCAGGCTGCAGCCGGTGGCCGCGTCGCTGGAAGATCGCCGCAAGGAAATCGACGGCAACCTGGAACGCGTGATTCCGCAATACATGCAGGCCGTGATTGCGTGGAAACAGTCGCAAGGCAAGCCGGTTTACCCGGACGCCAACTCGACCCTGCGCGTCACCTATGGCACCGTCTCGCCGTACTCGCCGCGCGATGGCCTGTCCAAGGGACCGTTCACCACCGTCGAAGGCATCGTCGAAAAAGTCACCGGCAAGGCCCCGTTCGAGGCACCGCAAGGCCTGCTCGACGCCGTCAAGGAACAACGCTACGGCCAGTTCCGCGATCCGGTGCTGGGCACCGTGCCGGTCAACTTCCTGACCAGCGCCGACACCACGGGCGGCAATTCCGGCTCGGCCGTGATGAACAAGCGTGGCGAGCTGATTGGCCTGAACTTCGATTCGACCTATGAATCGATCACCAAGGACTGGTACTTCGACACGGCCATCACGCGCGCGATCCACCTCGATATCCGCTACATGCTGTGGGTCATGAAAGAAGTCGACCATGCCGACAACCTGCTGGCGGAAATGACGATCAAGTATCCGAAGCCAGCGCAGTCCAACAAGGCCGCGAAGAAGTAATTCTTCCAGCTGAATTGCAAGCCGCATCCGCCGTCTGGCCGGTGCGGCTTTTTTGCGTATGGGAAACTAGTTTGAGTTCCGTCAATGTGCCGGCGTTCACCATGGTTAGCATGACCTGGGGACAAAGTGTTGCCACGTAACCAAAGCCTGCCACTTTTTAATCCCCATGTCGCGGATTTTATCTGTGAAATCGAGGCAAGCAAGGTACCGCCCATTGATGCCCAAGCCGAGGATTGGTTTCTCGCAGCACGTGCGTTGGAAGATCCTGAAACTTTCGTGGAAGACCGCGACTGCAAAAAAATCGTCGATCTGACGCGTCGAGCGGCGGAGCGATTGCACTGGAAGGCGATGCTCAATCTGGCCAGCCTGTATGTGGAAGGGCGCGATCCTTTAAACGGCAATGAAGTGGCGGTTCAACTGGTGGAAAAGGCGATGCTGCTGGGCATGCCGGCGGCCTATGACCGGATGGGAACGTATTATGCTAACAGCACCGGAGTCAACGGCGATATCACCCGGGCTTATGCCTTCTGGCAGAAGGCGGCGCAGATGGGAAATCCACAGGCGATGGGGGTTCTCGGCGAAAAATTGACGGCTGGAGAGGATCTTCCTGGTATTGATATGTGGGGCAACATTCTTATAGCGACCAAAATGCTGGAATGTGCGGTTGCCCAAGGTTATGGGCCAGCGGCATATGATTTATATTATTTATATGCTGCGCCAAGAGCTGCAGATGGCACAATAATTGGCGATCATCCGACGCCAGAAACAAAAGACCGTGCACTAAAAGTTTTACATGAAGGTGTCCGCTTGGGTTGCGCACAGTGCGCACGCGACCTTTCGATAGAATTCAGCCATCCTTTTAATGTCCGATATGTTGGTGCCGTTCATTGACAAGGCCCGCGGTGAACGTTATGCCGTACTTAATCGTGCCCTCGGCTTCAACCCAATCGACGCTTTCCGAACCTCGATAAAATCTTGCCACTGCCGCCGGCCGATTTGCCGCCCTGGGATGGTCAAAGAAAGAGCCTGCTCGACGCCGCCATGGGCGTCAGCCCGCCACCCGCCATCCCAAAGCCAAGCACCGCGTCGCTTTCAAAAGAGCCATATTTCCTGGCCGCCGACTATGCGCTGCAGCCCACCGGTTTGCACAGCGATGCAGCGTTTGCGCCATTTTCCGCGTACTGGCGACCTGCCCCAGGACAGGGTTTGACGCAGGCGGCCCAGCTGCTGCGCAACGGCGAAGAGTTCCGCCATTTCAACGTACTCGATGCCGATGGCAAGAGTCGTTATGGCGGCGTGACTTGGGAGCATTGCCTGACGATACGGCATAACCACGGCGCCGTGGAGCCGCGCGCGGCGCGCGGCTTGCTGAGCGAGGTGGCGCGGCCCGAACCGTTGCCGAGTTGCGCTTGCGGCCAGGCCTGCCCGGTCATGCTGGATTTGCCGGACGAAGACGTGACATGGCACTTCCTGGAGGCAGCCATCACCGATATTGGGTAAGGCAACGCGGCGGCGATGGAGAGCGCAATGCGCTGTAATCAATATGGAAGACGTGCTGATAAAAAAACCGCAGTATCCCTGTTCGGCTACCGCGGTTTTTCATGTCCGGATCGAACCGGCATTGATTGCAGAATGCTTATTGAGGATAGCAGTCGAAGTCGGAAGGAGGGCGGTCGAGCTGGCAGACCCAGCTCCAGTCGACCTCGGCCTGTTCGCTGAGCACGATCGAAAACGGCAGGACCGGGGACGCCACGGCGATTGTCAGGACATCGCCCATCATGATTGGCGCACCCGGATTTACGGCATCGTACAGACCCGCTACATTGGCGCCCTTGCCGAATTTGACACGCAGCGTGCTATTGCTGATCATGGCGGGAACATATTCATGAACTTTCTCGCCGATCTTGAAATAATTCCCATTTGGCAGTTGGATCTGGTGCTCGGGCCGTACCAGCACATTCAGCCAGTTTGTTTCAGGTAATAAGTACAGATACTGGTGCGACTCGCTGATGGCGCTGGCGACTTTACTGAGCACGGCGCCATCGACAATACCCTCAACCTTGTTAATTACAAAATCGCCGAATAGCGGAACGATGCCGATATTCGCATCGCAGTTGGTCGACGAAGTCGGCGATGCCGTCATTTTGACACTGTCGGAGCGACCGGGGCCGCCCAATTGCGCGGTGATGGAGATGTCTTTCAGTTCTGTCGTGTTGTAGCAGTCGTAACTCAAAATACCGAATTTCCTGCCAGTAAAGCGCGTGGTAACCCTGTAACTGAGGCCACTGAATGTCGTCAGCGTGGTACCGGACTCCTGTGGCGCGATCAGAATGTCGAGATCACCTTCTAGCGAGCTGGAGCTGAATGTGGCGCCAAACTGTTGCACGTTACTGCTGATAAATTGGTCCAGCGCTCCGCGCAAGGTGCGCGGAATATCATTCATTTTTCCGCGCAAATTGGTGACCGGATTGAACTGATCCCCTGGCACGGAATAAGAAAGTGCGCCTCCGCCATAATGAATTGTGGTGGTCAGGGTTTGCGAAGTGATGCGTGGTTTCCAATCCGCATGAGCGGTACCGGCGGCCAGCAAGGCAGCTACAAATACTAATTGACGCATTCAATCTCCCGGAAAAATAAAAAACGAGATGCACTTTCAATATTGCTGTCCTATGCATGGTTGCCGATCGGCATCCCGATCATTCAAATGGCCATGCATTGAAAGTGAAAATTCGCTATTTTGATTTTGCCATGAGGGAATAAATTTGGCAACATTATTTAAAAGGAAATTTGGTTTTATTTCGCTCAGGAGAATTATTTATTTAACGGCGCAACCGGCCATCCATATACCGGGTGCTAATACACGATCAGCGTACTGTCTGCCAACCGCCCGCACGGCCAGTGCCCGTCGCGGTACAGCGCCAGGGCATCGCACCAGAATCCTTGCCGCTGCGCCAGCATTTCAAGGCTGGCCATGCGCACGCAGTACAGCGCCGCGCCGATGGCCGCTGGCGTGTAGTCGTGCGCTGCCACGCTGATCAGCCGGTCCGGAACTGAACGCAAGGAATGCAGCGCCAGCTTGTAGTTTGCCATCACTTCCGGCAGGTAAGCGATGCCGGCCTGTTTCAGCAGAGCCGTCAGCGCGTCGCCATGGACCGGATCGGGCTGGTCGCGCGAGGTGGGCAGCCACGCCATGCGGGCACTGTCCCAGGCATCCAGGTTGGGCAGGGCAATCTGGCCTGGCCGGGCTTGAAAGGTGCCGAGCGCGCTGAACCAGTTGATATCTTCCAGCCTGTCGATCATGGCTGGCGCTCCTGCTCCAGCAACGCTTCCACCGGCAGCTGGAAAAAGCGCGGCACCAGTGCCGGCGACAGCTCCTTGCCGCCATCGATCATCTCCAGCCGGCCGCTGAGCAGCAGCATCACGTAGCCGTGTCCCAGCGACCAGCCGGCGCTGGCGGCGGCGCGTTCCCAGCGCATGTCGACGCCGGCCTCGCGCACGGCCGCGCCTGCCGTTTGCAGCACGTAGGCGAAGCAGGCGTGCGCGGCGTCGAGCAGCACCGGGAACTGGCGCACATCCTGGTGCTCGAACATCAGCCGGTAGTGGGCCGGTGCACTCAAGGCAAATTCGATGTATTGCTGGCCCAGCAGCTGAAAGCGCTCGGCCGCCGGCAGGCTGCCCTCCGGCGGCAGTTCCGCATCCCATTTCCGGCGCATGGCGGCAAAGCCGGCGGCGGCCACCTCGGCCAGCAGCGCTTCCTTGCTGGGAAAATGGCGGTACACGGCAGCGATCGAGACGCCCACGCTGCGCGCCAGTTCACGCAGCGAGATAGTGGCATCGTTCTGCCGCGCCAGCCGGGCGATGGTGGCGGCGATCAGGGTCTCGCGCAGGTTGCCGTGATGGTAGCTGTTGCTGGCTGTGGTCATAAGTTATCGCTGTTTACATTGTCTGATTTATGAGTATGATAGCCATGTTATCACTGCACACATGAGATCGCCATGCAAGCAATCACACTCAGGGCGCGCAAGGCAGGCTTGCCGCCGCACGCGTCCATCGCGCCACTGTATCCGGGTAGCGACCTGGCCGATGCCTATGTCGTCGCCTTGCCCAACGCGCACGCGGCCGGCATGGACATGGAAAGCCTGGCGCACACGCTGTTTGGCAACCAGCCGGGCTGGGCGCAAAAGCTGATGGTGCTGCGCGACGCCATCGTGGCGCGCTTCGGCATCAAGACGGCGCAGCAGCTGCGCAATGGCGAAGGCGGGCGGGTCGGCATTTTTCGCATCTATGCCGTGACCGCCAATGAGATCGTCGTCGGCGAGGATGACAGCCACCTGGACTTTCGCCTGTCGATGCTGCGCAGCACGGCTGGCGGTCCGCACGGCAGCGTGACGCTGGCCAGCGCCGTGCATTGCCACAACTGGCTGGGGCGCGCCTACATCTTCTTGATACGGCCGTTTCACAAGCTGATCGTGCGGTACACGTTGAGCCGGGCGGCGCGCAGCGGTTTCAACCAAGTGCGCCTGGAATAGGGGACTCGGGGCGGCGATTCTTGCTTATTCAAGCCTGGTATTGCATACTGCGCCACCAGACTCAGCCGCCACACTTTCCAAGCTCATGAACGATACGCTTCTCCTGCTGGGTTTTGCCACCACGCCGCTCGAACTGATTTCCTTTGTGCTCGCACTGATCAACGTGGCGCTCAATATCCGCCAGAATCCCTGGGCCTGGCTGTTTGCGATCATCTCGTCGGCCGCCTATGGTTTCGTGTTTTTCGAGTCGCGCCTGTATGGCGACATGGGCCTGCAGCTGCTGTTTATCGCCATCTCCGCCTGGGGCTGGTATCAATGGCTGCATCCGACCAGCGGCGCGCCGGCCTTGCCCGTGACCTGGCTCACGCCGCGCGGCTGGCTGGGCAGCGCCGCTGCCTGGCTGGCGGGCTTCCTGCTGATCTCGTGGCTGCTGACGTCCACCGATACCGACGTGCCGCATGCGGACGGCTTCCTGACGGCCGGCAGCCTGCTGGGCCAGCTGCTGCTGTCGCGCAAGAAGATCGAAAACTGGGTCGTCTGGATCGTGGTCGATATCCTGTACGTGGGCCTGTATGTTTACAAGGACCTGTCCCTGACCGCCATCCTGTATGCCGTGTTCGTGGTGATGGCGACAATCGGCCTGCTGGCCTGGAAAAAGGCGGCGCCGGCTGCGCCCGGCGCGATGGTTCTCAAATGACGCGTGCGCTGTTGCGGGTCGCCATCCTGGGGGCCGAGTCGTCGGGAAAATCCACGCTGGCCGCTGCGCTGGCCGAGCGCCATGGCACCGTGTGGGTGCCCGAATATCTGCGTGAATTTGTCGAGACGCGGGGCAGGGTGCCGGTATCCGAGGATCAGTTTTTTATCGCCAGCACCCAGGTCGCGCGCGAACGCGAAGCAAGCGCTTTGGCGCGCGGCGTGCTGATCTGCGATACCACGCCGCTGATGACGGTGCTGTACAGCCGCCATTACTTCGGCGGCGAAGACGCGCAGCTGGCCGCGCTGGCTGCCGGCACGCACTACGACCTGACGCTGGTGACGGCGCCCGATGTGCCATGGGTGGCGGACGGCCTGCAACGCGAGTCGGAGGCCGTGCGCCAGCTGATCTACCGGCAGTTGCTCGATGAACTGGCGGCGCGCCGCATCCCCCACCATATCCTGCACGGGCAGCTGGAGCAGCGCATGGAGCAAGCCATGCCGCTGCTCGATCAACTGCTGTCAGACGCTTAAAAGTCGAACTGCGCCGACACCTTGACCGTGCGGCTGGCGCCCGGGAACAGGTAGCCGTCGGACTCCGGCGTCACGTCGCGCCAGTAGAACTTGTCGAACACATTGTTGACGGTGGCGCGCAGCACGGCCTGCTTGCCGGCGATACGCATGACGTAAGCGGCGCCCACGCTGGCCACGTGATACGCCGGCACGAAGGTGTTGTTGCTGAATTCGAACGCCTTTTTGCCCGCATATTCCCAGCTGCCGTTGACGGACAGGCCCGCCACCTGCGGCACGCGGTAATCGAGGTGTACCGCGCTTTTCAGGGACGGCACGTTCGGCACGCGCTTGCCGTCCAGCGAGGCCTCGCCCGTGTTTGACTGCTGGCTGTGCAGGGCCGTGACCGATACGCCCACGCTCAAATCGCTGCTGGCCTTGCCTTGCGCCGACAGTTCCAGCCCGCGATGCTGGGCCTGCCCGGCGCGCACGAAATAATTGCCGGCGTTCTGGAATTCCAGGCCCTTGCGGATCTGGAACAGGCTGGCCGCCAGCATCAGGTCCGGCGTGATGTCGGCCTTGACGCCGAACTCGATCTGTTTCGAGCGGCTCGGCGACAGTTCTTCATTCGCATTGGCCGCCTTGCGGTCGGCCGTGCCGCCGTGTTCCATGCCCTGCGAATAGGCGCCGTACACGGCCACGTTGTCGAGCGGGTTGTAGACCAGCGCCACGTTCGGCAGCAGGAATGCGTGTTTGGCGCGCACTTCGGCCACGCTCGGGTCGGCCTTCAGCACATATTGAAAACCGTCGACATCGATATGGCGCAGGCCCGCATGCAGTTTCCAGTTGTTGGACAAGCTGACGATATCCTGCACGAAGACCGAGTTTTCCTTGTCGTTGCGCGTCTGGCGCACGGGGCCTTGCACGCCGTTCGAGATATCGACGATGACCGGGTTGTAGATGTTGCTGGTGCCGGCGTAATCGTAGACATAGCGGCCAGCGCGGTCCTTGCGGCGGAAGGTGGCGACACCGGCCGTCAGGTCATGGCGCACGCTGCCGGTGGCAAATTTGCCCTGGATCATGGCTTGCGCGCTCAAAGGCTTCTTGGTTTCGCCCAGGCTGCGGTAGTCGTACACGTCGTAGTCGCCATTGCCGCAGAAGCCCGGGTACAGATCCTGCGCGCTGCAGCCATACGGAAACGCCGTGTAGTCGTCGCGCTTGAACGAGTGCTGGTTGGCGCCGAGGGTGGCGTGCCAGTTGTCGTTGAACGCGTACTGGAAGCGCAGGCCGATGTTGCTGGTGATGGTGTCGACCGGCCGCGTCCATGGCTGCAGGTTGAGCAGGGTGTCGGCGCTGACATGGGTCGGCAGCGTGGTGTTGTTCAGCAGTTGAAAACCTGGCGCGGTGACCTGCGACTTGTCCTGGTAGTCGGCGTCCAGTTGCAGCAAGGCTTGGGGCGAAATCTGCCAGTCGAACGCGCCCGAAATGAATTTGCGGTTGCCGTCGGCGCCCTTGATCTGCGAGCGCAGGCGTTCGGTTGCCACGTTGACGCGGTAGCCGAAGCGCGTGTCCTCGAGGCGGCCGCCCAGGTCCAGCGCGCCATACAGCGTGCCGCGCTCGCGCGCTTCGACGGTAACCGTGCGCAGCGGGGTGGCGGTGGGCCGCTTGACGACAAAGTCGATCACGCCGCCCGGCGCCGCCATGCCCGCCTGCAGTCCCGCCAGGCCTTTCAATACTTCGATGCGCTCCTTGTTTTCCAGCGGGATCTGGGTGTCGCCGGGAATCGCGATGCCGTCCTTGCGGTAGCTGGAATTGTTGTCGAGCTTGAAGCCGCGGATCGAGAACTGCTCGGCGTAACCGACGGCGTTGTAGGCGTCGTTGATGCTGGCGTCGAGGCGAACGGCGTCGCTGGTATTGCGGATCTGCAGGTCCTGCATGGTCTGCTGCGAAATGACGGTGACGGCGGCTGGCGTTTGCAGCAGCGGCGCGTCGGAAAAACCGCCGACCGAGGCGCGCTGGGCGGCCGGGGCCTTGCTGGCGGTAACGATCACTTCGGCCATGCTGGCTGGAGCGGTATCAACGGCGTCAACGGCATTGTTGGCGGCAAAGGCCGGCGTGGCAAACGCCTGTGCGATGGCCAGGGTCAGGATGGAGACAGACAGATTCGGTGTGGACATGATTGCTCGTGGTTCAAGCCGTTACATCAGAGAGAACGGCAGGCTGCTTGTTCGGCTGGCGCCAGCGCAGGAGCTATCAAAGGAGGGAGGTACTTTGCGCTTTCCTTCGCTGGCATTATCCAGATCAGGTACGAAGGGTATATCTCACCCGGACAACAGCTCCAGGACCCCTAGCGAATTGATAGCTTAACATGAACCGCCGCCCGCTGTCTGCAACGCCGGGCGGCTTTACAACAGTCTACAGACTCAGTTCCAGCACCTTGCGGCTGACCGCCAGTGTGACTTCGCCCTGTTCGCCGAGCGCCGTCATGCCGTGCGCTTCCAGCGCGGCGATCACCGCGTCGACGCTGGCGTGGTTCAGGCCGTAGTCGGCCAGGCGCGTCTTGACGCCCATATGGCGGAAGAAATATTCGGTGCGCGCGATCGCCGTTTCGATGCGGCCGTCTTCGTCGCCGCCATCAAGGCCCCACACGCGCGCCGCATACTGCAGCAGCTTGGCGCGCTTGGCCTGCTTGCGCACACGCAGCATGCTGGGCAGGATCACCGCCAGCGTCTGCGCATGGTCGAGTTCATACAGGGCCGTCAGTTCATGGCCGATCGCGTGCGTGGACCAGTCCTGCGGCACGCCCACGCCGATCAGGCCGTTCAGGGCCAGGGTGGCGCACCACATCACGTTGGCGCGCACGTCGTAGTCGTCCGGGTGCGACAAGGCCTTCGGGCCGTCCTCGATCAGCGTCAGCAAAATGCCTTCGGCAAAGCGGTCCTGCACCGAGGCGTTGACGGGCGCCGTCAGGTACTGCTCCATCACGTGCGCGAACGCATCGACCACGCCGTTGCCCACCTGGCGCAGCGGCAGGGTAAAGGTTTTCGATGGGTCGAGCACGGAAAATTTCGGGTACACCTTGCGGCTCATGAACGAGCGCTTTTCCTGCGTGGCCTTGCGCGTGATGACGGCCGAGCCGTTCATTTCGGAGCCGGTGGCAGGCAGGGTCAGCACGGTGCCGAAGGGCAGGGCGGCATCGATGATCTTGCCGCCTTTTTCCAGGATATCCCACGCCTCGCCATCGCGCAGGGCCGCCGCCGCGATGAACTTGGTGCCGTCGACCACCGAACCGCCGCCCACGCCGAGCAGGAAATCGATGCCTTCGCTTTTCACCAGCGCGACGGCCTGCATCAGCGTTTCATAGCTGGGATTCGGTTCGATGCCGGCGAACTCGATCACCGTATGGCCGACCAGCGCCGCGCGCACTTCGTCGTAGACGCCGTTCTGCTTGATGCTGCCGCCGCCATAGGTCATCAGGACGCGCGCGCCGGGCGGAATCAGCCTGGTGATGGCGGCGATCTGGCCCTGGCCGAACAGGATCTGGGTCGGATTGTAGAAGTCGAAATTGTGCATGTCTCTCCCGTTGCTGGTGTGTATCTGAACCTGATTATGGACGAACATCGCGCACGGCGTGTTTTGCCGCTTGAGATTTTCAGGCGCGCGGTGGAAAATGCAGCGCACACCGACGCATACAAAGGAAAAAGCATGTCCCATCTGCCCCTCGAAGAATCCGGCCTGCCGGCCACCGCGCTGGACATGCACCGCGCGATTGCCACGCTGGTGGCCGCGCTGCAGGCGCTGGACGCCAATACGCAGCGTTTTGAAGCCTGCACCGACCCCGAGCTGCGCCGCGTGCTGGCACATGCGGGCGACACCAGCCGCCGCGAAGCGGCCATGCTGTTCGAATGGATGCGCCGGCGCGACGTGCGGCTGGACAAGGAAATGAAGGAAGCACTGTTCAAGGCCGGGCCGATCGTGGCGCAATTTCACTATGACGAGAAGATAGAGTAATGCCGTACCATGCGCCGTGCTGGTGAGCTCTCGCGTAGACTGTGGCGCGAATACGATTTTGGGAGTAAACACAATGAAGTCATTGCCATACCGCGAGGGCAGCTGGTTTGCCGTACCCTTGCCAGGCGGCGGCCATGCCGTCGGCGTGGTGGCGCGCACCGCGCCGGCCGGGCGCATCATGCTGGCCTATATGTTCGGCCCCAGGCGCGACGTGCTGCCGTCACTGGACGAGCTGGAAACACTGCGGCCGGAACAGGCCGTACGCCGCCTGCGCACGGGCGACATGGCGCTGCTGAACGAACGCTGGCCGATGCTGGGCGACAGCGCGCACTGGGACCGCAATCTCTGGTCGATGCCATCCTTTATCCGCCGCAATGAATCCCTGCAGCGCGCCTGGCGCGCCACCTACGCCGACGCCGACCCGGCCAAGCTGGACCGCGAAGAATCCGTGCCGTTCGACACGCCGGGGCTGGAAAGCGATTCGCTGTACGGGTATGGGGCGACGGAGTTGTTGATGAGTAAGTTGCTGGTGCAGTGACATGCAGACCGGGCAGATTGCACAGGCCGTAACCCGACGCCACCGCTGGCGTCAACAATGTTGTCCGATTACGCGGCTTCGCCGCTAATCCGACCTGCCTTCGCTGCGGTCGCCGCGTAGGTCGGATTGGCGCGCAGCGCGTAATCCGACACCACCACCAGCAGTTACGCCGCCGGTATGCTGATCTGGAACGCCAGCCCGCCGCCGGTGCGGTTGCGCACCTGCAGTTCGGCGCCGTGACGCAGCAGCACGCGTTCGACGATGGCCAGGCCCAGCCCTGCGCCATTGGCCTGGCCACGCGCCGTGTCGAGCCGTGTAAACGGTTTGAGCATCTGTTCGATCTTCTCCGCCGGCACGCCGGGACCGTGGTCCTGCACATCGATGATCACGCGCCGCGCCGTATTGCTGCCCTTGAGCTGGCAGGCGATGTCGATCTCGGTAAACTCGCTGCCCTGCGTCTTGCCGTAGCGGCGCGCATTCTCGATCAGGTTGTTCAGCACGCGGCGCAGGTCGGTCGGATTGCCCATTACGTGCGCGCCCTCGGCGATCGCGGTGGTGAGCTTCACGTCGGGCAGGCGCATCGCTTCGCGCGCCAGGTCGGTCAACAGGCCGCTCAGGTCGACGTCCGTGAAGCTCGACGCTTCGGTCGGCTTGGCGTAGTCGAGGAACTGGCCGATGATGTCGTCCATCTGGCCGATATCGGACTGGATGCCTTCACGCGCTTCGTCCGACAGGTTGGCCATTTCCACTTCCAGCTGCATGCGCGCCAGCGGCGTGCGCAGGTCGTGCGAGATGCCGGCCAAAATCACCGCGCGATCCGATTCCACCTGCTGCAGGTCGTCGACCATCTGGTTGAAGCTGCGGTTCGCCTCGATGATTTCGATCGGGCCCTTTTCCGGCAGCGGCGCCGGCTGCTTGCCCTGGGCGATGGCGCGCGCGGCCACCGTCAGGCGCGCCAGCGGCAGGTTGATCAGGCTGGAAATAATGGCCGCGCCGAGCAGTGACAGCAGGGAGACCAGGCTGGCCCAGCCCAGCCACTGGAAGCCGGTCAGGCCGCGCAGGCGTTCGCGGTCCAGCATCAGCCAGTATTCGTCATCGTCGATCTTGAAGCTGACCCAGAAGCCGGCCACGCCGTTGACGCGCGCCGAAAAGCGCGTGTCGCTGCCCAGCTTGGCTTTCACCAGCGCTTCGATATCGGGCATCAGGTAATTGTCGGGCGGCGGATCGATGCGGTCGTCATCCTCCAGCGGAAAGATGCGGATGCCCTCGTTGCTGACCAGCTCGAACAGCAGTTCGCGGCGCAGCTCGGGCGCCGAGTGCGTCAGCGCCGCATGCGTGATGGTGACCACGGAAATGACCTGGGCGGAAATCTGCTGCGCCTGCGGTTCGCGCTGGATCACGGAAATCATGCCGATCCAGGCAATCATGCTGACGGTGGTCAAGGTACCCAGCAGCAAAAACGTGCGCCAGAACAGGCCGCTTTTCAGCCGTGCCAGGCTGATATCGGGAACAAGTTTCATCGAGCCTCGCCAGCGATCAGCGCGGCTGTCCGTCCGGTATGAAAACGTAGCCCAGGCCCCACACGGTCTGGATGAACAGCGGGCTCGACGGATCGGGTTCGATCAGCTTGCGCAGGCGCGAGATCTGCACGTCCAGGCTGCGGTCGAACACTTCGTATTCGCGGCCACGCGCCAGTTCCATCAGCTTTTCGCGCGACAGCGGCTGGCGTGCATGGCGGGCAAACACTTTCAGCACCGAGAATTCGCCGGTGGTCAGCGGCACGGTTTCGCCTTTTTTCTTCAGCGTCCGCGTGCCCAGGTCCAGCACGAAGTCGCCGAATTCGAAGGTCTGCGGCGTTTCCGATGGCGCGCCCGGGATTTCGTCCGGACCCTTGCGGCGCAGCACGGCGCCGATGCGGGCCACCAGCTCGCGCGGGTTGAACGGTTTCGGCAGGTAATCGTCGGCGCCCATTTCCAGGCCGACGATGCGGTCCACGTCCTCGCCCTTGGCGGTCAGCATGATGATCGGCGTCTGGTCGCCCGCGCCGCGCAGGCGGCGGCAGATCGACAGGCCGTCTTCGCCGGGCAGCATCAGGTCGAGCACCAGCAGGTCATAGCGCTCGCGCAGCCACAGCTTGTTCATCGCCGTGGCGCTCTCGGCCGTGAAGACATTGAAGCCCTGCTCGGTCAGGTAGCGGCGCAGCAGGTCGCGCAGACGCACATCGTCATCGACTACCATGATTTTGGCTTGATGGCCATGGATCGATTGCGTTGTAGTATTGCTGCCGGAAGTGGAGGTTGTGGTCATTTGGAATGTCGTGTTATCTTATATTGGTTGCCATAGTAACGCCTGGCGCGGTGTCGGCAAGTGGCTGTTGCGACCCATTACATACTGTTACAAACTTTACCCAATTACTCTTACTGCACTGTGTAAAGCATCATACACTGGGGCCACAGTGGAATTCAGCTTTATGTTTATACGGCATCGCGGAAGAGGAACTCAATGAATATCATCAGTCAAAAAATTCACGCCGCTCCCAGCGCAACAATCACCGCACGTGCCGTGCCTGCGCTGCTGTCTTCGCTCGTCCTGTGCTGTGTATTCCTGACGGGTCTGGCCCAGGCGCAGGCACAGCAGCCGCCGCGCCGCGACGACCAGCAGCAGTTTCAAGCGCAGCGCTACGAACAGCCACAGCGCACCAATGATACCCGCATCCGTGAACAACGTGACGCACGCAGTTTCGACACCCGTGTCGAAGAGCAGCGCCGCGCCAGCGAAGGCGCCGATTCCTCGCGCCGCACGGGCCGCATGACGCCTGACGAACGGCGCGACCTGCGCCGCCAGATCAACGAAGTCGGCCAGGATATCTACTCCAACCCGCCACGCCGCTGAGCGCGCCAGGCGGCGCGCTGCTGCCGTCCTGCCGCGCGCCATCACCTTCCTTTTCTGAAGTTTATTTGCGTTTCCTGGCCCGCGCGCCGTGCATGCGGGCACTTCTCCGTGATATTGTTCCAACGCAATAGGATCAGTTCGGTTTTGGGGAGAAGCAGTGAGCAACGACGATATGCCGGTGCCTGGCGCCAGCCGGGCCGATGCCTTGCCGCCCGGACTGGTGCAGCGCAAGGAAGGACTGTTTTTTGACCTGTCGCTGGCGCCGGAGCAGCTGCGCGCGGCCGTCGATCAGTTGTTCCAGTCCGGCATGCTGCTGTCCGGCATCGACTACCCCCTGTTCCTGATGACGCTGTTCCATGCGCCGGCGCCGCGCACCTCTCCCAAGGGCGAGGCCGTGGTACGCATCGCCGCGCGCGCAGCGCCGTTCATGCCGATGCGGCGCAGTCTCTACGAACACCTCAAGATCGGCAGCGAAGTGGCCGATTTCTATTTCGAAGCCGTGCCTTCGGGCGACGACAGCCGCGTGCCCGTCGCGCGCGATTTCGACGAAATGGTGGCGGTGCTATGGAGCAAGGGCGTGCACTACGGCGTCGACAGCGGCGTGGTGCGCGCCATGATCGCTTCGGGCAAGGCCGAGCGCATCACGGTGGCGCGCGCGCTGCCGCCCCAGCCCGGGCGCGACGCGATGCTGGTGGAAGTGTCGCAGGGCATCCACCGCGACGATGCGCCGCGCGAACGCTCGAACGGCCGGCTCGACCTGCTCAGCTTCAAGAACCGCTTTCCACAAGTCAAAAAACACACGCGGCTGCTGCGCAAGCTGCCGTCCGTGCCCGGCTTGCCCGGCTACGCGCTCGATGGCGCCGTGCTGCCGCCGCCGGCGCCGCTGGAAGTCGAGCTGGCCACGGTGGCCGGCGACAACACGACGGTCGAGCGCTTCAGCGACGGCGATTTCCTGGTCTCGGCGATGGACGGCTATCTGAACATCGATGAGCAGGGCAAGATTTCCATCGACAACAAGATCGTCAGCAGGGAAGGGGTCAGCAGCCGTACCACCGGCAACCTGAAGCTGCGCGCCGCCTATGAAGAGTATGGCGAAGTACAGGAACAGCGCCAGCTCGACGGCAGCGACATCACCATCCACGGCCATGTGTATGGACGCCTGCATTCGCAGGGCGGCACCATCATCCTGCACAGCAACCTGGTCGGTGGCACGGCCGTGAGCGAGCAGGGCGATGTCCGCGTCGACGGCGTGGCGTCGGGCGCCGTGATCCAGACGCGCGACGGCGAAGTGCGGCTGCAGCGCGCCGAAAGCTGCGTCATTTCCGGCACGCGCGTGGTGATCGAGCACGCCAGCAACTGCGACATCATCGCCGATGAAGTCGTCATCGAGATGGCGCTTGGCTGCGCGGTGGCGGCGCGCACCATCCGCATCGGCAGCGCCGGGCCGCGCAAGCAGGTGGAAATGCGCGCCTTTCCGCTGGTGCCCGATCTGTCGCTGCTGGAACAGAAGATCAGCGACAGCCTGGCGCGCGCCGCGCAGTATGGCCAGATGCGCAACAAACGCCAACAGGAGATCGACACCATCGCGCAACTGCCCGAAGTGCGCAGCTACCTGACGCTGGCTGGCCAGCTGCGGCGCGGCGAACTGGTGCTGCAGCCAGCCCAGCAGGCGCCGTACGACAAGCTGGCGGCGCGCATCGCGCCCGTGCTCAAGGAAGTGGCGCGGCTGCGGGTGGAGGTCAAACAGTCGGAAATCCTGCAGGCGCAGATGCTGGCGCTGGCCGAGGAGGGCAGGACGCAGCGTGCGGCCACGGCGGGCCAGTCGCGCTGCGTGCTGGGCATGGTGGACGGCGACACCATCGTGCGCTCGATGGTGGCCCCACCGGGACAGGGCAGGGTCTACGACCTGGGACCGAAGGAAATCAAGGCACTATTGCACAGCGCGATTCCCGTCACGCAAATGGTGTTTGCCGATACCAGCGGCAGCCTGGACTGGACCTATAGCCCGGGCCCGCTCGATTCCATGATTTCCTAGTCCATGATTTTGCCGCGCGACTGTTTGAGCACGCTGTGCGTGCTCTTGCTGTCGAGCCGGCGCCGCTGCGAGCTGCGGGTGGGCTTGGTGGCGCGCCGCACGGCCGGCAGGAAGGTCACGCTGTCGATGATTTCCTGCAGCCGCCGCAAGGCTGCTTCCTTGTTCTGTTCCTGGCTGCGCGACTGCTGCGCCTTCAGCACCAGCACCCCGTCCTTGCTGATGCGGCTGTCGCGCAGCGCCAGCAGGCGCTCCTTGTATTGTTCCGGCAGCGACGAAGCGGCGATCGGAAAGCGCAGGTGGATGGCGCTGGACACCTTGTTGACGTTCTGCCCGCCCGGGCCCTGGGCGCGGATGGCGGAAAATTCGACTTCGGCGGGATTGACAAGGTGTTGCATGGCTGGCCTGCAGAGCAATAATGCGCTTATTGTAAGCGACGACGGGTTGATCCATGTGGTGGCGCAAAGCCTGCCGGGCCGGCTGGCATCGGTGTACGGACCATTTGAGATTCCGCAACGCTGGCACTGGCGATCTGGCTAGCATGAGGCTTCCTGCGTGCCAGCGCGCCGAACGTTGAAAGGAAGCCGATGCAGCCCACCACCACGCCCTGCGCCTTGCCAGCGGCGGACTACCTGAGTTTCCGGCTTGGCGGACTCGATTACGGCCTGCCTTACAGCCGCGTGCGCGAACTGCGTCCGTTCCGCGAGCTCGACAGGTTCTCGTCGGAAGGTGCGCTGTTGCATGGCGTGGCTGTCTCGCGCGGCATGATCATTCCCCTCGTCGACATGCGCGCCGCCTTCGGCACGGCGCCGCCGCAGGCCTGCGGTACGGCGCCGGACGTGATCATCCTGCAGCTGAGCAGCTGCGTGATGGGCATGGTGGTCGATGAAGTGGGCGATATCGTCCGCCTGGCGCCGGCCGATATCCGCCCGGTACCCGGTTTGGGCAAGGTGGAAGCGGACTACCTGATCGGCCTGGGACTGGCGGCGGGGCGGCGCCTGATCCTGGTCGATATCGACCGGCTGATGGCGATACGGGGCGGCCAGCCGGTGGAGGCGGCGTAAGCCAGGCGGTTGTCGGATTGCGCGCTGTGCGCTAATCCGACCTGCCCGGCCTGCCTTGCTCGATTGACACTCAGCCCAGCTTTTCCAGCTGATCCTGCAGGTCCAGCCATTCCGCTTCCAGCTGCGCCAGGTCCTTGGTAAAGAAGGTCTGGTCGGCCAGCAACTGCTTGAGCTTGGCCTTGTTGGCCGCGTCATAGATGGTCGGTTCGGCCAGCTTGGCGTCGGTTTCCGCCTTTTGCGCGTTGCGCTTGGCGATCTGCTCTTCCTGGCGCTTGATCTTGTTTTCGATCGGCTTGCGCAGAGCGGCTGTCTTCTGGCGCTCTTCCGCTTCCTTGCGCTTGTCGCGCACCGGTGCGGCAAGCGCGGCGGCAACCACTGGCGACACGACCGGGAAATCGGTCTTGTTGGCCTTGCCGGCGGCCGGCAGCACGTCGGTGCCCTTGCCCAGCTTGGTCTTGAACAGCCAGTCCTTGTAGTCGTCCAGGTCGCCGTCGAACGGTTGCAGCTTGCCGTCGGCGACGATGATGAATTCGTCGGTGGTGGCGCGCAGCAGGTGGCGATCGTGCGATACCACTACCAGCGTGCCTTCGAACTGCGCCAGCGCTTCGGTCAGCGCTTCGCGCGTTTCCAGGTCCAGGTGATTGGTCGGTTCATCGAGCAGCAGCAAATTTGGCCGTTGCCAGACGATCAGCGCCAGCGCCAGGCGGGCCTTTTCGCCGCCCGAGAACGGGGCGATCGAGGCAGTCACCATATTGCCGGGGAAATTGAAGCCACCGAGGAAGTTGCGCAGTTCCTGTTCGCGCGTGGTCGGCGCGATCTTCGACAGGTGCCACAGCGGCGACTCGTCATGGCGCAGCATTTCCACCTGGTGCTGCGCGAAATAGCCGATATTCAGGCCCTTGCCCATGGTGGCGTCGCCCGTCAGCGGCATCAGTTCGCCGGCGATGGTCTTGATCAGCGTCGATTTGCCGGCGCCGTTCTGGCCCAGCAGGCCGATGCGCTGGCCGATCTGCAGCGAAAACTTGATGCCGTTGACGATGGTCTTGTGCGTGATTTCGCCGGTCGCTTCGTTTTCGATCTTGTAGCCCGCGTCGACGTCTTCCATCACCAGCAGCGGATTCGGTGCCGACAGCGGCTCGCGGAATTCGAACGAGAATTCGGCGGCGGCGCGCAACGGCGCCAGCTCTTCCATCTTGGCCAGCGCCTTCATGCGGCTCTGCGCCTGGCGGGCTTTCGAGGCCTGCGCCTTGAAGCGGTTCACGAACGATTCCAGATGGGCACGCTTGCGCTGCTGCTTTTCCAGCGCGCCGGCGGCCAGGATCATCTGCGCCGCGCGCTGGCGCTCGAAGCTCGAATAGTTGCCCGAATAGCGTTTCAGTTTGCGCTCGTCGATATGCACCACCACGTTGACCACTTCATCGAGGAAGTCGCGATCGTGGGAAATGATCAGCAGCGTGCCGGCGTAGCGTTTGAGCCAGTCTTCCAGCCAGATGATGGCGTCCAGATCCAGGTGATTGGTCGGTTCATCGAGCAGCAGCAGGTCGGACGGGCACATCAGCGCTTGCGCCAGGTTCAGGCGCATGCGCCAGCCGCCGGAAAAACTGGCCACCGGCTGCTGCATCTGGTCCAGCGTAAAGCCCAGGCCCAGCAGCAACTGCTCGCCGCGCGACTGCACCGTGTAGGCGTCGGCGTCGGCCAGCGCGCTGTACAACTCGCCGATGGCGATGCCGTTTTCCGAGGTGGCCGGTTCCGATTCCAGGCGCGCCAGTTCCGCTTCCAGCTTGCGCAAGGTGACGTCGCCGTCGATCGCATAGTCGAGCGCGGCGCGGTCCAGCGGCGGGGTTTCCTGCGCCACGTAAGCCACGCGCCATTTGGCCGGGAAATCGATTTCGCCCTGGTCAGGGTGCAGCTCGCCGCGCATCATCGCGAACAGGCTCGATTTGCCCGCGCCATTGGCGCCGATCAGGCCGATCTTGTCGCCCGGGTTGAGGGTGACGTCGACTTGTTCGAGCAACGGTTTGATGCCGCGCATCAGGCTTACTTGTAGGAAACGTATCATTTTTTTCTTCGTAAAGGCTGGGCTTGACCCTCGCCGTAAATATCATGCAGGTCGGATCAGCCCGAAGGGCCTAATCCGACGTGCCAATTTGATCAAACCAGTTTCAGTTGCTCGGCCGTCAGCAAAAACACCATGTCGTCGCCGGCGCTGGTGGTCAGCCAGGTCAGGCCCAGCTGGCCGAATGCCGCTTCCGCGTAGGCGCGTTCGTTGCCGATCTCGACCATCAAAATGCCGTCGTCGGTCAGGCGTTCGGCGGCGCCGGCGATGATCTTGCGCACCAGGTCCATGCCATCGCTGCCGCCATCCAGGGCGATCTGCGGCTCGGCCAGGTATTCCTGTGGCAGCGCGCGCATCGACTGCGAATTGACGTACGGTGGATTCGTGACGATCAGATTGTATTTCCTGGCCGGCACATTGGCGTACAGGTCGGACTCGATCAGGTTGATGCGGTCAGCCAGCTTGTACGTGTCGACGTTGCGCTTGGCCACCGCCAGCGCATCGGCGGAAATATCGACCGCGTCCACGGTGGCGTTCGGGAACGCGTCGGCCATCATGATCGACAGGCAGCCCGAACCGGTGCACAGTTCGAGGATGTTTTCCACCGATTCCGGCTCCGGCACCCATGGCGAAAAGTATTCCGGGATCAGCTCGGCGATGAACGAGCGCGGCACGATCACGCGCTCGTCGACGTAGAAATTGTAGGTGCCCAGCCACGCTTCGTGCGTGATATAGGCGGCCGGCACGCGGTCGATGCTGCGGCGGTCGATCACGGCCATGACGGCGGCCACTTCCGATTGCAGCAGCTTGGCGTCGAGGAATGGTTCGAGCTTGTCGAGCGGCAGCTTGAGCGTGTGCAAAATCAGATAGGCCGCTTCATCGAACGCCTCGGCGCTGCCATGTCCGAAAAACAGCTTGGCGGTATTGAAACGGGTGGTGGCGTAGCGCAGCAGGTCGCGTGGCGTGGTAAACGGATTCGGGGTCATGGCATTCTCGAAAAGACGGTGTTCTGGCCCGCCTTGACGGGCCTCGGTAGTGATTCAGGCGGGCAGCAAATGCTCCAGCGTGCGCCGGTAAATATTTTTCAGCGGATCGATATGGCGCACTTCGATGTGCTCGTCGATCTTGTGGATACTTGCATTGGGCGGCCCGAATTCTATCACTTGAGGGCAGATCTGCGCGATAAACCGGCCATCCGAGGTGCCGCCGGTGGTCGACAGTTCGGTGGTCACGCCCGTTTCCTCGAAGATCGCGCCGGACAGCGCGTCGCTCAGGGTGCCGCGCGGCGTCAGGAACGGCTGGCCGCTCAGCGTCCAGTCGAGCTGGTATTGGAAGTCGTGCCTGTCGAGGATGGCGTGCACGCGCTGCTGCAGGCTTTCCGCCGTGCTGGCGGTGGAGAAGCGGAAATTAAAGTCGATCACCATCGCGCCCGGAATCACATTGTTGGCGCCCGTGCCCGCATTGATATTGGACATCTGCCAGGAGGTCGGCAGGTAGTATTCGTTGCCCGCATCCCATTCCTCCGCCACCAGGTCGGCAATCGCCTGCGATGCCACATGGATCGGGTTTTTTGCCAGGTGCGGATAGGCGATATGGCCCTGCACCCCCTTGACCGTCAGGCGGCCCGACAGCGAACCGCGGCGGCCGTTCTTGATCATGTCGCCCAGCTCGCCGCTCGAGGTCGGCTCGCCCACCAGGCAGTAGTCGATCATTTCGCCGCGCGCTTTGAGCTGTTCGCAGACGATGACGGTGCCGTCGGTGGCCGGGCCTTCTTCGTCGCTGGTGATCAGAAACGCGATCGAACCGGTATGGTCTGGCGTGGAGGCAATGAATTCCTCGCAGGCGACGACCATCGCCGCGATCGAGGTCTTCATGTCGGCCGCGCCACGGCCATACAGCTTGCCGTCGCGCCGGGTCGGAATGAACGGCGCAGATGTCCATTGTTCGGCCGGGCCGGTCGGCACCACGTCGGTATGGCCGGCAAACACGAACACGGGCGAAGCCGTGCCGCGGCGCGCCCACAGGTTGGTCACGTCGTTCGATTGGATGGTTTCGCACACAAAACCGAGCGGCGTGAGCAGGTCGATCAGGTGCTGCTGGCAGCCCTTGTCGTCCGGCGTCACCGATGACAGCGCGATCAGTTTTTCGGTCAGGGCCAGGGTCTTGGAGGCGGTCATGATTCAGGCAGCAAAAAGAGTGGTGTACTGGGCATCGGAAAATGCCACGCTGAACTGGCCGTCGCGGTCCAGTACGGGCCGCTTGATGATGGACGGATTTTCCAGCATCAGTTCGAGCGCGCTGGCGGCGTCGACGATGCCCGCCTTGCGCTCGTCCGACAGCGCGCGCCAGGTCGTGCCCTTCTTGTTGACCAGTACATCCCATGGCAATTGCGCCAGCCACTGCTCAACGGTGGCGCGCTGCAGGCCCTGCTTCTTGAAGTCGTGAAAGGCAAACGCGTGCTGATGGGTATCGAGCCAGGTGCGGGCTTTTTTGACGGTATCGCAGTTGGGGATACCGTAGAGTGTGATGGTCATAGTGGGTCGGGCCAGGGGAAGGACTGCGGATTGCTTGATCGCGGCGCTTGCGCAAATGCAAGACTCGCGGGGTTGGCCGCCATTATACAGTCGTTGCGCGGCGATGCGGCGGTGCAGCACGAGCGTTTTGACGCCGGCCTTTCGCAGGCCGGATCACGCCACAGGCCGTAAGCCGACAACATTGTTGACGTCTGCTGTATCAAAGGATGGGATGACGTGCTTATACACCTTGGCGGCCCGCTAGCTTTGCCCGATTGCTACTGTCCAAAATCCAGGCCCAGCCGCAGCGCCAGCGCACGCAGCGCGCCTGCCGCCTGCATCTGCATCGCCAGCGCAATATGCCCATCGGGCCGCACCAGATAGGCGCAGTCGCGGCCCAGCCCGGCCAGCCTGGCGGCAACATTAAACGGATAGCAATGTACGGGCAGCTGCAGCGCGCGTGCTTCGGCGAGCAGCGCGGGGGCGGGCTCGCCGTAGATATGCAGCTGCCAGTCCATGCTGCGCAGGGCGGTGTAATTGTCGTGCGTGCCATCGAAGAACCACGGCAGGCGGTCGCCGCCGCGCAGGGCTTCGGCTTGGCCGCCGGACAGTGCACTGTCTTGGTAGCGGATCTGGATCTGCGAGACGGTCCTGAACAGCAGCCGGCGCGCGCCTTCAAAGCCGGACAGGAACGGCAGCGCGCGCGGCACCAGCCAGCGGCGCAACAGCCGTCCGCCGGCCCCTTGCGACACAATCGCCTGGAAGGCGCGATCGGTGGTGGCAACCAGCGTGCGGGCGAACACCATGCGCTCGGCTTCATAGGTGTCGAGCAGGGCGTCGCTGGCCTGGCCGTGCAGTTTTTTCGCCAGCTTCCAGGCCAGGTTGACGGCGTCGCCGATGCCCGTGTTCATGCCCTGGCCGCCGACCGGACTATGCACATGGGCCGCGTCGCCAAGCAGGAAGCAGCGCCGCTGGCGGAACTGGGCGGCCACGCGGTGATGCACGCGGTAGGTGGAAAACCAGTTGACCTGGCCGACCTGAATTTCCAGCAGCGCTTCCACTTCGGCGCGCACGTCGTCGAACACGGGCGCCGGTTCGCCGTCCGGACGGTCGGGCAGGATGCCGATCAGGCGCTGCATGCCGCTGGTGCGCACCGGCAGCATCAGCGCAAACGCGTTCGCGCCCAGATGGGCGTGCAGGTCGGTATTGCCGCCCGCTACCTCGGCATCGGCCACATAATAACGGTGGTCATAGGTGCCACCGGCAAACTCGATGCCGGCAATGTTGCGCACGGTGCTGCGGCCGCCATCGCAGCCGCACAGATAGTCGAACACGCCATGCTGGCGCTTGCCGTTTTTCACCAGCGTGGCCTGCACTTCGCTGGCGGTCTGCACCCAGCTCTCCAGCGTGGTGTTCCACTCGACCTCGACATGGGCCAGCGCCAGTTTGGCCACCAGGAACAGCTCATGCTCGTCCTGCGGCAGGCTCAGCACGAAAGGGTAGGGGCTGAGGCCGGCGCCGATCTCGCCCAGCGGCAGGCTGACCAGTTCCCTGCCGGCTTCATGCACATGCATGGCCTTGATCGGGATGCCCAGCGCCACCAGCTGGTCGGCAAAGCCCATTTGCTGGTAGAACTCCAGCGTGCGCGCATGCACGGCCATCGCCCGCGACGCTTCGCCCGGACCGCTGTTGCTGTCGATAATGCGAAAGGCCACGCCGTGGCGTGCCAGCCGCAAGGCAAGCATGAGGCCGGTCGGGCCGGCGCCGACGATCAGGACCTGGGAAGTGTTCATGCTGTCCAGTATAGGACAGGTTTTTCGCGGCAGAGCAAAAACGGCGCCGCAAATGAAATGTCCCGCACATGGCGGGACATCGGCGGCAAGTCAGGCGCCTTGCGGCACTGTATTAAATGCCACGAAGAAGTTCGTTGATGCCGGTCTTGGCGCGGGTCTTGGCATCGACGCGCTTGACGATCACGGCGCAGTACAGCGAGTACTTGCCGTCTTCCGACGGCAGGTTGCCCGATACCACGACGGAACCGGCAGGCACGCGGCCGTAGGTGACTTCACCGGTGGCGCGGTCGTAGATCTTGGTCGACTGGCCGATGTATACGCCCATCGAGATGACCGAGTTTTCTTCGACGATCACGCCTTCGACGATTTCCGAACGGGCGCCGATAAAGCAGTTGTCTTCGATAATGGTCGGGTTCGCCTGCATAGGCTCCAGCACGCCGCCGATGCCGACGCCGCCGGACAGGTGGACATTCTTGCCGATCTGCGCGCACGAGCCGACGGTGGCCCAGGTGTCGACCATCGCGCCTTCATCGACGTAGGCGCCGATATTCACGTAGGACGGCATCAGCACCACGTTTTTGGCGATGAACGAGCCGCGGCGCGCAACGGCCGGCGGCACCACGCGGAAGCCGCCTTTGGCGAAGTCTTCGGCGGTGTAGTTGGCGAACTTGGTTGGCACCTTGTCGTAGAACTGCATCGTGCCGTCCGATGGCAGCACGATGTTGTCTTCCAGGCGGAACGACAGCAGCACGGCTTTCTTGACCCACTGGTTGACGACCCAGTCGCCGCTGGTTTTTTCGGCCACGCGGATGCTGCCGTTGTCGAGGCCATTGATGACGTGGCCGACGGCGTCGCGCAGTTCGGCGGCGCCGTTGCGCGGATTGATCTCGGCACGGTTTTCCCAGGCCTGGTCGATGATGTTTTGCAGTTGTTGGCTCATGATGATGTCTTGTCTAGTTGGTTGTTGCGGATGCGGAAAGCTGCTGGCAGAATTTTACTATGCGCTGCGCTGCCTCCAGCCCTTCGGCCGTTTCGGCTACCAGGGCCATGCGGATGCGGTTGCGGCCCGGATTGATGCCGTGCGCGTCGCGCGCGAGGTAACTGCCAGGCAATACCGTCACATTATATTCGGCGTACAGGCGCTGCGCGAACTCGGTGTCGGACAGGCCGGTACGGCTGACGTCGGCCCACAGGTAAAAGCCGGCGTCGGGCAGCTGCACGTCCATCACCGTTTGCAGCAGCGGGGTAATGGCGTCGAACTTGGCGCGGTATTTTGCGCGATTTTCCTCGACATGGGTTTCGTCGTTCCAGGCCGCGATGGAGGCCGCCTGCACGGCGGGGCTCATGGCGCCGCCGTGGTAGGTTCGGTAGAGCAGGAATTTTTTCAGCACGTCGGCGTCGCCGGCGACAAAGCCCGAGCGCATGCCGGGCACGTTGGAGCGCTTGGACAGGCTGGAGAACACCACCAGGCGCGCATACGGGCGTTCCACTGTGGACAGGCCCAGCATATGCGCCGCCTGCAGCGCGCCCAGCGGCGGCGTGTCGCCGTGATAGATCTCGGAATAGCACTCGTCGGCGGCGATCACGAAATCGTGGCGCTCGGACAGGGCGAACAGATGTTCCCAGTCGGTCAGCGTGAGCACTGCGCCGGTCGGGTTGCCGGGCGAGCACAGGAACAGCAGTTTGACTTTCTCCCAGACCGATGCCGGCACGCTGTCGTAGTCGCAGCCGAAGTTGCGCGCCGGATCGGAATTGACGAAGTACGGCTCGGCGCCGGCCAGGTAGGCTGCGCCTTCGTAGATCTGGTAGAACGGATTCGGACTGATCACCAGCGAACCGGCGGTCGGATCGATCACGGTCTGCGCCAGTGCAAACAGCGCTTCGCGCGAGCCATTCACGGGCAGGATCTGCGTGGCCGGGTTCAGCGCCGGAATGTCGTAGCGGCGCTCTAGCCAGCCGGCGATCGCGCCGCGCAGCGCTTCCGAGCCGATGGTGGTCGGATAGCTGGCCAGGCCCTTGATATTGTCGATCAGCGCCTGCTCGATAAAGCTTGGGGTCGGATGTTTCGGTTCGCCCATGCCCAGGCTGATGGGCGCGTAATCGGGATGGACCGCCACGCCGGCAAACAGCTGGCGCAGCTTTTCAAAAGGATATGGTTGCAGTTTGGCAAGAAGTGGATTCACGGAGCGGACCAAGGCAAGAGTAGGGTGATATGGGCAGCTTGCTCGCTGCAAAAATGACAGCGGTCAAGCATTCCATTATAGCCGCCCTGACTGTTCAGTATGCCCGGCACTGGCGAGGCAAGGTAAAATACGCGCCATGTCTACCATACTCGCCATTGAAACTTCTTCCGAACTCGCATCCTGCGCCTTGCTGCGCGGCGATGTTGTCCTGTCCCGCTCATCGACCGGTGTGCGTACCCACTCTCAATCCATCCTGCCGATGGTGCAGGAATTGCTGGCCGAAGCCGGCATTGCCTTGCGCGACTGCGACGCGATCGCGTATGGCTCCGGTCCCGGCTCGTTTACCGGTGTGCGCACGGCGTGCGGCATCGCCCAGGGGCTGGCCTTTGGCGCCGGCTTGCCGGTCGTGCCGGTGGTCACGCTGGACGCCATGGCGCTGGCTTGCCAGCAGGCGCATGGCGCGCAGCAGGTACTCACTGTGCTCGATGCGCGCATGGGTGAAGTGTACTGGGCGCAATATGATGTGTCCGGGGGCCTGAAAACGGTAGCGGCGCCCGCCCTGAGCGCGCCGGGCGGGGTGGCGCCGCGAGGCGAAGTAACGGCTTGCGGCAATGGTTTTGCCGCCTATGCCGAGGCCCTCGCCGTGTTGCCATGCGCCGCCGACGCCGATGCGGCCATCATGCCGCATGCGATACAGGTGGGCCAGCTGGCGCGCGCCGCGTTTGCTGCCGGCCAGTTTGTTGCCCCTGCCGAAGCGCAGCCGCTGTATCTGCGCAACAAGATCGCCTATACCAGCGCCGAGCGATTGGTGCTGCAGCAAGAGAAGGCAGCCGCAGAGGCAGCGCAATGACCGGGCCGGCCTGGGACTTGCTGCGTCTTGACTACCGGCCCATGCTGGAAGCGGACCTGCCTGCGGTGGTGGCGCTGGAACAGCGCGTCTATCCGCATCCCTGGACGCACGGCAATTTTGCCGATTCGCTCCACAGCGACTATCCGGCCTGGCTGCTGCGCGATGCCGATGGCAAGCTGCTCGGCTATTTTTTGCTGATGCCGGTGGTCGATGAGGCGCACTTGCTCAATGTGGCCGTCGACGGCGCGATCCAGGGCCAGGGACTGGGCCGCTTGTTGCTGGACCAGGCATGTTCCTGCGCGCGCCAGCATGGCATGCTGTCGATGCTGCTGGAAGTGCGCCCGTCGAACACGCGCGCGCTCGCCATCTACCAGCGCTATGGTTTTGAACAGATCGGCCGGCGCAAGGGCTATTACCCGGCCAGCGACGGCCTGCGCGAGGACGCCATCGTCATGCGTTACACCTTATGAACCGCAGCGCCGTCTTTCTCGACGAAATGGGTGTGGGGCCGCTCTGGCGCTTGCGCCAGGGCGCGGCGCCTGCCGTGGCGGAAACAGCCGTGGCAGAGGCACCGCTTGACATGGCTGAACCGGTAGCCATGGTGGAGCTGGCTGAGGAAGTGAAAGAAAT
Source organism: Janthinobacterium sp. (assembly GCF_031995485.1). Taxonomy (NCBI): domain Bacteria; kingdom Pseudomonadati; phylum Pseudomonadota; class Betaproteobacteria; order Burkholderiales; family Oxalobacteraceae; genus Janthinobacterium; species Janthinobacterium sp. The sequence continues at coordinate 87,975 of NZ_DAMAGB010000002.1, read as the reverse complement.
CGTGGTGCAGCTCGCTGCCGAACCTGTCGCTGTCGCTGCGCCAGTCCAGCCTGTCGAGGTGGCCGGCGACGATTCCAACGCCTGGTTCGACGATGCGCCGCCACCGCCGCCGGTCAAACAGGTCACCGATGCCGAGATTGCCGCCATGGACTGGGCGGCGCTGGCCTCGGCCGTCTCGAAATGCGCGCGCTGCGCGCTGTGCAAGACGCGCAAGGGCGTGGTGATGGGACGCGGCGACCGCCAGGGCGACTGGATGCTGGTTGCCAGCAGTCCGTCGCGCGGCGAAGAACGCGAAGGGCGTGCGCTTGGCGGCGAGCAGGGCAGGCTGCTGGACAATATGCTGAAAGCCATCGACCTCGATGCGGAAAAAAATGTCTATATCACGCACCTGCTGAAATGCCGTCCGCTCGACGATGCGGGCCAGGAACGGCTGCCGAGCGAGAGTGAAGCGGCTGCCTGCCGGCCATATTTCGAGCGCGAGCGGGAATTGTTGCAACCGCGCACCATCGTTACGCTGGGGCAAATGGCGGCCGCCGGTATCTTGCCGGGCGAAAAGCCGGTGCGCGGCAAGGTGCGCCAACTGGGCGAGGCGGCAGTGCTGGCCACGTTCCACCCGGACATGCTGCTGCGGGACGAGACGGGCCAGGCCAAGGCGCGCGCCTGGGCCGACCTGTGCCTGGCGACCAGCACGCATGCCGCACGCAACTGATTTCCAGGCCCGCTTCGAGCGCCGCTGGGGCCATCTGACGCGGCCCCCTGTGCGGGCGCTGGCCTGGCTGCTCGATGCGCCCGACCTGCTCGATCCGGCAAGTATGCACTGGGGTGGCCGGATTGCCACGCTGGGGCCGGTGACGCCCGGGGTGGCTGGCTGGCTGGCTGCGCTGCAACTCGACCCGGCGCCGCTCGATGCCGCCCTGGGTAACAAATTCCATTCCCGCCTGGGCCTGTACGCCGAAAAGCTGATGGCCTTTTATTTCGAACAGCACGGCCTGCTGCACGCGCATGGCTTGCAGGTGCAGGTCAACCGCAACCAGACGGTGGGCGAATTCGATTTCCTGCTCGATCTCGATGATGAATTGGTGCACTGGGAATTTGCCACCAAGTTCTACCTGCTCGAAGGCACGCCCGATGGCGGCGTGTTCCACCACCTGATCGGCCCCAACCTGGCCGACACGCTGGGCCTGAAAATGCGCAAGATCCTCGACCAGCAGCTGGCGCTGGCCCGGCACCCCGCCGCGCAGGCCATGCTGTCACGTCCCGTGCAGCGCGCGCAGGCGCTGGTCAAGGGCTGGCTGTTTTACGAGCTGGGCAAGGTGCAGGCGATCGATGGCATTTCCCAGGATCATAACCATGGTTTCTGGTGCACTGCAGGGCAATTGCCAGGCCAGCGCTATGCCATCCTGCCCAAGCTGCAATGGCTGGCGCCGTTCAAGGGCGATGCGGTGGAAGTGTTCGATGCGGCCGGCCTGCAGGCGAAGCTGGCCGATCTGGTGCAGCCGGTGCTGGTGGCCGCCGTCGATCATCGCGACGGCTGGGAAGTGGAAACATCGCGCGGCTTTGTGGTGCCGCAGGACTGGACAGAAAAGGCTGCCGTGCGGCGCCTCGAAGGCGCATTGCCCGCTTGACCTGACACCCAAATCGACACCCGGGCAGGTCGGATTAGCGCTGCGCGCGTAATCCGACAACACCGCCGAAGCCAAGCTAGTGCTTCTGCTCTCCAATCAACGACAAATTGTCATGCTCGGCCTGGTTCAGCTTGTGCCGGCGCATGATCATGTACATGGTGCCAGCGACGAACAGGCCGAACACGGTAATGATGATATTGAGCGGCAGGTGCAGGCGGATCATGATGGAGTAGACCGCCAGCATGGTGAGAATCGACAGGTTTTCATTGAAGTTCTGTACGGCGATCGAGTGGCCGGCGCTCATCAGCACGTGGCCGCGGTGCTGCAGCAGCGCATTCATCGGCACCACGAAAAAGCCCGACAGCGCGCCGATCAGTACCAGCAGCGGATAGGCGATCCAGACCGAATGCACCTGCGTCATCATCATCACGATCACGCCCATGGCGATGCCGAGCGGTATCACCGTCAGCGATTTGCGCAGCGGAATAAAGCGGGCCGACAGCACCGCGCCCAGCGCCACGCCGATGGCGACCACGCCGACCAGGCTGGTGGCCTTGTCGAATGGCATGTTCAGCGACTGCTTGGCCCACTCCAGCACGATCAGCTGCAAGGTGGCGCCGGCGCCCCAGAACAGGGTGGTGACCGCCAGGGTGATCTGGCCCAGCTTGTCTTTCCACAGGATCGAATAGCAATTGGCAAAATCGCTGATCAGTTTGACAGGATTGCGTTCCTGGTGGGCGTACTTGCAGCCGGTGTCGGGAATCTTCAGGTTGGCCAGGGTCGCCAGGATATAGATGCCGACCACCACGCACAGCGCCGCCTCGGTCTTGTTGGAAATGCCGGTGTCGATCAGCGGGAAGTCGAACGACAGCAGCATGTCGGACACATGGCCACTGACCAGTGCGCCGCCCATCACGGTGCCGAGAATGATGGAGGTCACCGTCAGGCCTTCGATCCAGCCATTGGCTGCCACCAGTTTTTCCGGTGGCAGCAATTCGGTCAGGATGCCGTACTTGGCGGGAGAATACACGGCCGCGCCAAAACCGACCACGGCATAGGCCAGCAGCGGATGGACATGGAAGAAAACGAGGGCGCAGCCGAAGATCTTGACCATGTTGGCGATGAACATGACCTTGCCTTTGGGCAGAGAATCGGCGAAGGCGCCGACAAATGCCGCCAACAGCACGTAGAACAGCACGAACGACAGTTTCAGTAGCGGCGTGATCCACGCCGGGGATTTCATGGACACCAATAAATCGACGGCGACAAAAAAGAGGGCGTTATCTGCCAGCGACGAAAAGAACTGCGCTGCCATGATGGTATAAAAACCACGATTCATTCTGGATTGCCTGAAATCATATCTGGCTTGCTTTATACCACGAAAAAACGGCTACCCCCAAGTTTGGACGGGGGGAGCTGGCAGGAAATTGACGGCAGGCGGCCAAGCCCGGCTTAATTTATTTGCCGTAGAAAAATGTATATATTTGTGAACATTTTATAAATAGCATCCTGCAGCGGCGATATTTGCCGCGATGGCGGCGCCATGACGCTGGCGCCGCGTTTATAATATACTGTATATATAGCCAGTTATTTTATCTCTTACCGGAGCGCATTCCCACCATGGCCAAAGCCAAGACCAATTACACCTGCAGCGATTGCGGCGCCATCAGCAATAAATGGATGGGCCAGTGCGCCTCCTGCAACCAGTGGAACACCATGGTGGAAACGGTGGCCGACGCCGCACCCGGCAACAACCGCTATTCGAATCCGCAGCACATGTCGCTGGCGCAGACGGCGCCGGTGCTGTCGCTCGACGATATCGACGCCATCGACGTGCCCCGTTTCGGCACCGGCATCGAGGAATTTGACCGCGTGCTCGGTGGCGGCATGGTGGCCGGCGGCGTGGTGCTGATCGGCGGCGACCCCGGCATCGGCAAGTCGACCCTGCTGCTGCAGGCGCTGGCCAATATGTCGCACCACAAGCGGGTGCTGTATGTCAGCGGCGAGGAGTCCGGCGCGCAGATCGCGCTGCGCGCCAAGCGCCTGGTGATCGACGCCAAGGAACTCAAATTGCAGGCCGAGATCCAGCTCGAAAAAATCCTGGCGACGCTGAACGACCTGAAGCCCGAAGTGGTGGTGATCGATTCGATCCAGACCGTGTATTCCGATGCGCTCAGCTCGGCGCCCGGTTCGGTGGCGCAGGTGCGTGAATGCGCGGCGCAACTGACGCGCGCGGCCAAGCAGACCGGCGTGACCATCATCCTGGTCGGCCACGTGACGAAAGAGGGCGCGCTGGCCGGCCCGCGCGTGCTCGAACATATCGTCGACACGGTGCTGTACTTCGAGGGAGACGCCCATTCGAGTTTCCGCCTGGTGCGCGCCATCAAGAACCGTTTCGGCGCCGTCAATGAGCTGGGCGTGTTCGCCATGACCGAAAAAGGCCTGAAGGGCGTGTCGAATCCCTCCGCGCTGTTTTTATCGCAGCACGACAGCCAGGTGCCGGGCTCGTGCGTGATGGTGACGCAGGAGGGCACGCGTCCCTTGCTGGTGGAAATCCAGGCGCTGGTCGACACCAGCCACTTGCCGAATGCGCGCCGCCTGTCTGTCGGCCTGGAGCAGAACCGCCTGGCCATGCTGCTGGCCGTGGCGCACCGCCATGCCGGCATTGCCGCCTTCGACCAGGACGTGTTCATCAATGCGGTTGGCGGCGTGAAGATCACGGAGCCGGCAGCCGACCTGGCGGTGTTGCTGGCGATTAATTCATCGATGCGCAACAAGGCCTTGCCGCGTGGCCTGGTGGTATTTGGCGAAGTGGGGCTGGCCGGCGAGATCCGTCCGGCGCCGCGTGGCCAGGAGCGGCTGCGCGAAGCGGCCAAGCTGGGTTTTACGCTGGCCATGATCCCGAAATCGAACCTGCCCAAACAACCGATCGAGGGGATCAAGGTGATTGCTGTCGAGCGTATCGACGAAGCGTTCAACAAGCTGCGCGACCACGAATAAAGGGTGGTGTGATGTAACTGACAAGTTTGCATCAGCTCAAACGAAATTTCCGTTTACAACTATAATATTCGCCCGATGGGTATGTGCAGTCATTGCGCATTGTTTGAATTTCTGGAAGAGCGAATACAGTGTCAGTAGAACAAAGGCAGAGCGCGCGCAAGATCTTGCGCGCCAAGGCAATGTTAATCATGGACGGTGCGGGGCCGGTAGCGGCGCGCACCATCGATGTCGGGCCAGGCGGCATGTCGGCCGTGGTGGCCGAGCCGGTACAGGCCGGCGCGCAGGGCAAAGTGCTGTTCGAGCTGTTTTTTGATGGCAAACCGAATATCATCGAAGCGCGCTGCGCCATATCGCACTGCATCTTCAGCAGCGCCGGCTTCAAGGTCGGTTTGACCTTCATGCGTCTCGATATGGCTGTCACCAGCGCGATCTCGAAGTTCATGCGCTAAAATAGGTGCAGTGTGGCAAAAGCCGCTCTGTTCGCTGTTTTGGTATTTCAGTAATGCTGCATAATGAACAATCAGTAGAGGAATGCCGTTGCGCCATATGCGCCTGGCCTTGCCTCTCGCGAGGCGCGCGGTCATGACCTGAACCGTGTGTTATGACTTACACCGGACGGGAATGCCCACCATGTTTAACTCGACGATTACCAGCAGCAAAGCCTATACCAATACGGCGACCCAGGCCACGCCCTCGGCCGAAGTGTACGCCAAGGTCGAAAAGCAGATGCTGTCGCAAAATACCGGCGTCACCAAACTCAATAACAACCTCACGCGCGACCAGACCAAGCTGTCGGCGCTGGGGCAGCTGCAGTCGGCATTGGCCAAGTTCCAGGGCGTGGCGCAGAACATGGCCGGCAGCGGCCTGGCCACCTCGGCCACTTCCAGCACCGCAGGCGTGGTCAGCGCCACCACCAGCGACAAGGCCGCCAGCGGCAGCTATGCGATCGATGTCAAACAGCTGGCGCAGGGCCAGACGCTGGCTACCGCCGCGCAGAAGGCATCGAACACGGCGATCGGCACCGGCGCCAGCGCACAGATCAAGATCGAACTGGGCAGCGTTGACGGCAAGCAGTTTTCAGCCGGCGACGGCAAGGCCATCACGCTGACCATCGACAGCAGCAACAATACGCTGGACGGCATCGCTGCGGCGCTGAAAAAAGCCGGCGTCGACGCCAGCGTCATCAAGGGTGACGACGGCTATACGCTGAGCCTGAACGGCAAGAGCGGCGCGGACAACAGCATGCGCATCAGCGTCACCGGCGACGCGGCCATCAGCAACCTGCTGACGTATTCGCCCAGCGCCAGCAAGGGCATGCAGCAGACCAGCGCCGCGCAGGATGCGCTGGCCAGCGTGGCCGGCAAGGAAGTCAAAAGCGCCAGCAACACCCTCGCCAGCGCCATCGACGGCGTCACGGTCGAACTGAAAGCCAAGGGCGAAACCAGCCTGGTGGTGGCCAAGGACAGCAGTCAGATCGGCAGCAATGTAGCCAGTTTCGTCAAGGCCTACAACGAACTCAATACCAAGCTGCAAAGCTTGCAGGAAGGCGACCTGAAGTACGACACGGCCCTCAAGCAAGCCACCACGCAAATGTCGCAGGTGCTGCGCACGGCCAGCAATGGCGTGCCGGTGTCGGTGCTGGCCAGCGCCGGCATCACGCTGGGCAAGAGCGGCGAACTGGTGCTGGACGAGAAAAAGCTCAAGTCCGCCATCGACGCCGACCCGGACGCCGTCAGCAAGCTGTTTACCAATAACGGCAAGGGCGTAGCCGACCAGTTCGGCACGAAGATCGGCGAACTGACCGGTACTTCAAGCCTGATCACCAAAGAAGTGCAAACAGTCGGCAAGGAAATCACCACCCTGAACGCCAAGAAGACGGAACTGGCCAAGGCACTGACGGCTCAGGCCGAAGCGCTGGTGAAGCTGTATTCGGCGCAGGAAGAAATGGGCATCGGGTCGGTGTTGCCAGGGTATACCGGTAAAAGCTCGCTGTTTGATTTTCTGGCGTGAAGTAATCAAACCCGGCAGCAAATGCCGGGGTCGGACCCTCAGGGTCCGACCCCAGTCTCTGCCCTTGGGATAAATTGATACTATCGCTGCTCGCGCTGCGCAAAAAATGCCGATGGCGTGCTGCCGAAGGTTTTCTTGAACATGGCCGAAAACGCCGACTGGCTGGCATAGCCCAGCTCTTCGGCCACCTGCGACAGCGGCACGCCGCGCGCGATCAGCGGCGCCGCGTGGGCCAGGCGCACTTGCTGGCGCCACTGGCCGAAACTCAATCCCAGCTCCCGTTCAAACAGCCGCGCCAGCGTGCGTTCCGACGCGCCGACCTGCTGCGCCCAGTGTTCCAGCGTCTGGTTCGAGCCTGGCTGGTCGATCAGGCTGGCGCACAGCGTCTTCAATCGTTTATCTGTCGGCAAGGGTACGCGGATCGGACGCGTGCCCGAGCGTTTCAGTTCATCGAGGATCAGCTCGGCCAGCAGCGCTTCGCGCGCCGGTTCCTGGCCCGGGTCCAGTTGCTCCAGCGCCATGATCAGCTGGCGCAGCAGGCTTGATACTTCCAGCACCTTGCAGTCCTGGCCCGCGAACGGCGCGCGTTCGGCCAGCACGCACAGCGGGCGCAGCCGGGTTTTTTCGAGGATCGTGACTTCATGCTCGACATGCGGTGCAATCCAGATGGCGCGCATGGGCGGCAAGATCCAGCTGCTGCCCAGCGCGGTAATGCGCAGCACGCCGTCGAGCGCCAGCGTCACCTGGCCCCACGGATGGCTGTGCGGCAGCAGGAATTCATCGGGCTGCAGGTCGCGCGCGATCATGGTCACGGGAATGGCGGCGCTCGGCGCTTCGCGCGGCGGACACATGCGCGTATGGTGGAGGATAGGGACAGCCATCAGCTTGGCGTAAATTCACTAAAAAATGTCATTCTATCGGAAAACAGGCGATAGTAATTTGCATACACTGCAAGCTGACAAGTATAAATCAGGGGATGACATGACAACAACAAGCACCTTGCGCAGCGACGCGCGCGTGATCGGCCTGGTCGGGCTGGCACACGGCGTCTCGCACTTCTATCACCTGATCCTGGCGGCGCTGTTCGTCTGGCTCAAGCCCGCCTTCAACCTGTCGTATGCGGAACTGGGCCTGCTGATGACGGTGTTTTTCATTATCTCGGGCGTGGGGCAGGCGCTGGCCGGCTTCGTGGTCGACCGCTTCGGCGCCCGCGCCGTGCTGTTTTCCGGCATGTTCCTGCTGGGCCTGTCGGCGCTGGCGCTGGCCCATGCACACAGCTATACGCAATTGATGCTGGGCGCCATGCTGGCCGGCACCGGCAACAGCGTGTTCCATCCGGCCGACTACACCATCCTGAACCAGCGCGTCTCGCCGGCGCGCGTGGCGTATGGCTTTTCGATGCATGGCATCAGCGGCAATATCGGCTGGGCGCTGGCGCCCGTGTTCATGACCTATGTGGCCACCCATTACGACTGGCGCGTGGCCTTGATGAGCGCGGCCGTGCTGCCGTTCGGCGTGCTGCTGGTGCTGTTCCTGAACCGCCACGCGATCCGCCCCGAGCCGTTGAAGGCCGCCGTGCCCGCCAAGGGTGGCGCGCCTGTCGAAGGCACGCTGGCCTTCCTGCGCCTGCCCGCGGTGTGGATGTGTTTTGCGTTTTTCTTTATTACCGCCATCGCCCTGGGCGGCATCCAGAGCTTTGCCAGCGTGGCGCTGGTGAAACTGTATGGCATGAGCCTGGCGCTGGCCACCAGTGCCTACACAGCCTATATGCTGGCCTCGGCGGTCGGCATGGCGGCCGGCGGCGTGGTCGGCGCGCGCAGCAGCCATCCGGACCGCAACGTGACGATCGCGTTTTCGGCGGCGGCATTGCTGGCCGTGCTGCTGGGCATGAACCTGGTGCCGGCCTGGGGGGCGGTGGTTCTGATGGGGGCCATTGGTTTGACCTCCGGCGTGGCGGGGCCGTCGCGCGACCTGATGATACGGGCGGCCGCGCCACCGAACGCGACCGGCCGCGTGTATGGCGTGGTGTATTCGGGTCTCGACAGTGGCCTGGCCGTGGGCCCCTTGCTGTTTGGCGCGCTGATGGATGGCGACCATCCCGCATGGGTTTTCGTCTTTATCGGCGTGTTCCAGGCGCTGGCAATTGTCACGGCGGTCGGGGTCGGTGGAAAAACGCGCGCGTTGGCGCTGCAAAAGGCATAAAATCATGACCATATGCACTGACATTGGAGCCGCCATGACTTTTGCCACGACCGACCTGTGCGACGATTATGCCGCCATGCTGGACAACGGTACGCTGGCGGTATTGCCGCCCGTGTATCGCTCGTTTGGCCAGAAGCAGCGCTTCTGCGGCCCGGCCGCCACCTTGCGGGTGCATGAAGATAACGCCCTGGTGCGCAGCGAGCTGGAGCAGCCGGGCCAGGGCCGCGTGCTGGTGATCGACGGCGGCGGCAGCCTGCGCCGCGCGCTGGTGGGTGGCCAATTGGGGGTGCTGGCAGAACACAACGGTTGGGCCGGCATCGTGGTCGATGGCTGTATCCGCGACTGCGATGAACTCAGTGTCTGCCAGATCGGCGTGCGCGCGCTGGCCACCCATCCGCGCAAGAGCGGCAAGACGGGCGCCGGCCAGCGCGACGTGCGCATACAAATCAGCGGCGTGGCCGTCTCGCCGGGCGACTGGATCTATGCCGACGCCGATGGGGTGCTGGTGGCCAGCCATGAACTGGACTGAACGCTGTTGAACGGTTATGGATCGTGGGCGTAGGCCTTGACGCTGACTTCGAAAAAGTCGATCTGTGGCCAGTCGGCCCGTGTGCGCACCAGCGTTTCGCCAGAGGCCATGACCAGCATGTAAGCGACCCCTGTGCGGCGGTCGCGCCAGGAGTGCGGCGTGCTGTCCCACATACAGCAATAGCGTTTCAGTTCAGGCAAACCATAATGGCGCTGCAGATGGCGTTCCGCCTGCAGCGCATGCCGGCCATCGACCCGGTAGCGCGCGACCAGGGGCTGGTCCTGCAGTCCCATCTCCGCTTGGCAGCCTTGAAACACCAGGTAAGCAGGTGTTTTCCCGAGCCCGGCCAGCAGGTCGCCGCACGCCAGTTCCGCCTTGGCCGCGCCTGCCGCCAGCAGCAACAGCAAGGGCAACAGTCTAGCCAGCCGCATGATCGGCTCCCTGCAGCGGACAGTCCTGCATCGGTGTTCCCAGCCGCCGCGCCAGTTCCGCGCGCAGCTGTGCCAGGCCGGCGATGCGCCCATCGATATCGGCCAGTTTTTTTGCCAGGGCGGCGCGCAGCAACCCGGCTGTTTCGGGCGTGCCGGCCGAGGCCAGCAGCGGCATGTCGGCCTCGATTTCCGCCAGCGTAAAACCGAGTTCCTGGGCGGTGCGCAGATAGCGCAGCCAGTCAACCGCCTCGGGCGGATAGTCGCGGTAGCCGTTGGCGCCGCGCCGCGCGCGCAGCAAGCCGCGTTTTTCATAGAAGCGCAGGGTGTCACGGCTCAGTCCCGTGGCCTGCGCCATCGCGCCGATCTGCATGATTATCCTTGAAATTGCTTGACCATGGAGTGTACTCCAGCCCTCAGCATGGTGGCTCTTGTCTGACAGGAGTGTCTGCATGTTTTCCTTTGCTGCTTTTCGCCGCCTGGTGCGCGCCAGCGCCATTTACGATGTGCTGATGACGGGCGCCTTCGCCACGCCGTGGACTTTGTCGTTGCTGCGCGACCAGTTGAGCGCCGTCAACATACTGCTTGGCGGCGCACCGTTGCCGCCATTTGCGCCATTTCACCTGCTGATCGGCTGCCTGCTGGGCAGCGTGGTGCTGGTCTGGTCGGCGCTGCGCATTGCCGACCCCCAGCCGCGCTTCGGGCGCTACGATGCGGCCGCCCGCTATCTGTTTACACTGTGGATGGGGTGGGCGTTGCTGGCAACAGGCGAGCCCGTGCTGTGGCTGTTCATCGTGCCGGAACTGGCCTGGGGTGTGGCGCAAAGCCTGCCGCTGCGTGCGTCCGGCTTGAGGCGGGCATAACGAAATGCAATAATGCGGCAGCGTTTCAGTATCAACCACCAAGGAATTCCCATGCAGCAAGCCCCCACTGGCAACCCTACCGTCTTGCTCGATCCGGTAGTCGCGCCCCGCATTGCCGTCACGCGCCTGCTCGCGGGTTTGCTGCAGGGGCTGCTGCTGTACTGGCTGTACAGCGCGGCGCAGGACAAGGCCTGGCCGGCCACACAGCCTTATCTGCTGGCGCCGCTGATGCTGATCGGCTTGCTGCTGCCGGTGCTGCTGGTATCGAGCCTGGGCCATCTGTCGCTGCGCCGTATCGGTGTGTGGATGGCGGGCGTGGCGCTGGTGTTGACGGCGCTGGCGCTGCACGACGTGGCGCGCGGCGCCGAGCATTTTATATGGGGCAATTACAAGCCCGGCGCGCCGCTGCGCGTCATTTCCATTCAACTGTTCGGCTGTTGCGTGGCGGGCCTGTATATCGCCCATGCGCTGGTGCTGGCCAGCGCCCAGGACCAGCGCCGCCTGGCCAGCTATCCCACCTATTTTGAAATTGCCTGGAAGCTTGGCATCCAGCTGCTGTTTTCCTTGCTGTTCGTGGCGGTGCTGGTGCTGGTGCTGTGGCTGGGCGGTCAGCTGTTTTTGCTGATCAAACTGAACTTTTTGAAAAAGCTGCTGGTCCAGCCCTGGTTCGTGATACCGGTGCTGTGCTTTGCGTTTTCGTTCGCGATCCATATCACCGACGTGCGCCCGTCCATCGTGCGCGGCATCCGTACCTTGCTGCTGGTGCTGCTGTCGTGGCTGATGCCGATCGCCGCCGTGCTGGTGGCCAGTTTCCTGCTCACGTTACCGTTTATCGGCTTCGAGCGCCTGTGGGCGACGCGCCATGCGGCCTCCGTGCTGCTGGGCATGGCGGGCCTCCTGGTGGTGCTGATCAACGCCGCGTTCCAGAATGGCGAAGCGGGCCTGGGCGTGGCGCGCGGCATCCGCTTCGGCACGCGCCTGTCGTGCCTGCTGCTGCCGTGGCTGGTCGGCATTGCCATCTATGCCTTGACCCTGCGCGTGATGGCGCATGGCTGGACGGCGGAGCGGCTGATCGCGGCTGCCTGCCTGCTGGTCGCCAGCTGCTACGCGACCGGCTATGCATGGGCCGCCAGCCGGTATGGCGACTGGCTGAACTGGATTGCCAATGTCAATGTCGGTACCGCTTTCATCACACTGCTGGTGATGGCGGCCTTGTTCTCGCCGGTGATGGACCCGGCCCGCCTGTCGGTGGCCAGCCAGATGGCGCGTCTGGACAGCGGCAAGGTGGGCGCCGACAAGTTCGATTTCGAATACCTGCGCTTTCAGGGTGCGCGCTATGGTCAGGCTGCCTTGCAGGAGCTGACGATGCGCAATACCGGTCCTGACGCGGCCGTGATCCGCGCGCGCGCCACGGCCATGCTGATGCGTGAAAACCGTTTCGATGAAACGGGCGCGCTCAGCGATGTGGCGATCAACCTGACCGTGCGTCCGGCCGGCGTGACGCTGCCGCAGAGCTTTTTGCAGCAGGACTGGAGCCAGGCGGGACCGGGCTGGCGCCTGCCGGCCTGCTTGAAACGGGCAGGGCAGCAGTGCGATGCGTACGCCATGGATTTCGATGGCGACGGCCGCCAGGAGGTGCTGCTGATTAGCAGCGATCCGCGTGCCTCATCGGTCCTGCTGGCCGAAAAAGAGGAGGGCGGCTGGTATGCGCGGGGACAGATTCCGACCGAGATCCTGCGCTGCCGGCCCCTGCGTGACAAGCTGCAGGCGGGCCAGTTTGCGCTGGTGCCGCCGAAAGTGCAGGAGCTGGAGGTCGATGGCCAGCGCGTGCCGATGAGCCTGTATAACGAGCAGCAGGTCAGCTGCCCGGAGCCGTGACCGCGCGGCTTCAGTTGCGCGTTTTGACCTGGCGCACGTGGCTTTCCAGTTCGCTGAACGACGGCCGCTCGGTGGCTGAAATCACCTTGCGGCCGAACTCGACCGCCAGCGCCGGCGCATAGCCGTTCAGGCTGGCCAGCAAGGTCACTTTCACGCACTGGTACATCTTGGTGGTTTCATGGTGCTTGCGGCGCAGCAGGCTGGCCAGCGGCGCGATAAAGCCGTACGCCAGCAAAATGCCGATAAAGGTGCCGACCAGCGCCTGCGCGATCAGCACGCCCAGCTCGGCTGGCGGCAGGCCGACCGAGGCCATGGTATGCACCACGCCCATCACGGCGGCGACGATGCCGAAGGCGGGCATGGCGTCGGCCAGCTGCGAAATCGTCTGGATCGGCATTTCCGCGTCTTCGTGATGGGTTTCCATTTCGTTGTCCATCAGGTTTTCGATCTGGTAGGCGTCCATATTGCCCGACACCATCAGTCGCAGATAATCGGTGATGAATTCCAGCAGGTGCTCGTCGCCCAGCGTGTACGGATACTTGGTGAACACGGGGCTGCGGTACGGGTCGTCGACATCGTCCTCGATCGACATCAGCCCTTCCTTGCGGATCTTGCTCAGCACGTCATACATCAGCCCCATCAGCTCCAGGTAGCGCGCCTTGGTGTACTGGGCCGTGTGAAACAGCGTGGGCATGGCGGCAAACGTGGCGCGGATGGCCTTGGCGTCATTGCCGACAAAAAAAGTCCCCAGCGCCGCGCCGCCGATCATCAGCAGCTCCAGCGGCTGAAACAGCGCCGCCAGATGCCCGCCCTGCAGGGCAAAGCCGCCAAAGACGGAAAACAGCACGACGATAAATCCGAGTATGACCAGCACCAGGTGCTCCCCTATAAATTGCTATAACGCAATATTGTAGTGTAACCCGAATCTGCCGCCAAGAATGCATCGGCTTGCCTTTGGCGCCTCAGGAATTTGATCAATGTGCACAGTATTTGCCGGTCATCATGATTGCCCCAGCCGTTGCCAGAAACGCAGCTTGTTGCCGAACGGGTCAGCCATTTCCATGATGCGGCCCCAGTCCTCGTCACGCACGCCGGGACGCGCATACGGATAGTCCTTCGCCAGCAATTCGGCGTGCAGCGCGGCGATATCGTCGACGGGGATCAGCAGCGCAGCGCCCGGCGTGGCGTCGCCATAATGTTCGGACAAATGCAATACCAGCTCGCCGCGCCGCAGCTGCAGGTAGAGCGGTGCCGTCGCGTCGAAGCGGTGTTCCCAGTCGACCGTAAAACCGAGGAACTGGCAATAGAACTCGCGCGCCTTGGCTTCGCAGAAGCTGCGCAGGATGGGGATGGCTGGATGCATGGGTCAGTCTTTTTGGAAGGAAAGAGATCGCTCATTCTAATGCCTGTTGCTGCACCGGCCGATCAAGCAATCGATCGCGTGACAGTTGAAAGGCCCTGAAAACTGGCTTGCCCCTATAATTCGGCCATGACATTCCTATCACCGCGCGCCCGCTCCGTACTGGCCACCATCGGCAAACTGGCCGCTTCCCTTGTTATCCTGCTGACCGCCATGTGGGGCGCGCTGGCGCTGTGGTACCAGTTGGCCGGCGGCATGCCGGCGCAGACCATCGGCGCGCTGCTGTGGGCGGCGCTCGGTGTCGGCAGCATCGCGCTGTGGTGGGCGCGCGGCAGCGCGCGCACCTTGCTGCCATATGCGGGCGGCTTCGTGTTGCTGCTGTTGTGGTGGAGCCTGATCGCACCAATGCAGGACCGCAGCTGGGCCGATGACGTGGCGAGGAATGTGACGGGCAGCGTCAAGGGCAGCGTGGTGACCCTGGACAATGTGCGCAATTTCGACTGGCGCAGTGACGACGATTACACGGTCAAGTGGGAACAGCGCAGCTACAATCTCGACGAGCTGCGCACGGTCGACACGGCCCTGTCTTACTGGACCGGCCCGCTGATCGCGCATACGCTGGTGTCGTTCGGCTTTGCCGACGGGCGTTTTCTCACCTTCTCGATCGAGATCAGGAAAGAGAAGGGCGAGAGCTTTTCCGCCATCGGCGGCTTCTTCAAGCATTTCGAGACCAGCCTGATCGCGGCTGACGAGCGCGATATCGTGCGCGTGCGCACCAATGCGCGCGGCGAAGACATCCATCTGTACCGCGTGATGATGCCGCGCGCCGCCATGCGCTCGCTGTTCCTGGCCTATCTGGACGAAGCCGATGAGCTAAAGCGCAAGCCGCAGTTCTACAATACCCTGACGGCCAACTGCACCACCATCGTGTTCGAGATGGCGCGCCGCATCGTGCCGGGCCTGCCGTTCGATTACCGGCTGCTCGCTTCCGGTTACCTCGACCGCTATCTGTTCGACGTGCGCGGCCTGGTGCCCGGTTTCACCTTCCAGCAGTTGCGCGACGGCGGCCATATCACGGCGCGCGCGCGGGCCGCCAACGGCGATCCGGATTTTTCGCATGCGATCCGGCGCGGCATGCCGGGCTATGACGAAACCGGTTTCCCTGTGCGGCAAATGCCCAGGCAGTAGGCATTGCTTTATACTGGCGCCTTTTCAAGAATACAAGAAGGCCCGCCATGCCATTTTCCTCACTGGGTCTGATTCCCGCACTCGTCCGCGCCGTCGACAAGGCCGGCTATGCCGCGCCGACCGCCATCCAGGCGCAAGCCATCCCCGCCATCCTGCGCGGCAGCGATGTACTGGGCGCGGCGCAAACGGGCTCCGGCAAGACGGCCGCCTATGCGCTGCCGCTGCTGCAGGCGCTGATGGCACCCGCCAGCGGCCCGCGCCAGGTGCGCGCGCTGATCCTGGTGCCCACGCGCGAGCTGGCCGCGCAGGTGGGGCAGACCGTGCATGCACTGGCCAAGCCGCTGCCCGTCAAGCTGAAAATTGCCGTGCTGTTCGGCGGCGTGTCGATCAATCCGCAGATGATGGATTTGCGCGGTGGCGCCGATATCGTGGTGGCCACGCCTGGCCGGCTGCTGGACCTGGTCAAGCACAATGCGGTGAAACTGGGTGGCGTGTCGCTGTTCGTGCTGGACGAAGCGGACCGGCTGCTCGACATGGGTTTCAGTGACGAGATCAATGCGATCCTGGCGCTGCTGCCCGTTAAACGCCAAAACCTGTTTTTTTCGGCCACCTTCCCCGACAGCGTGCAGGCGCTGGCCGCCAGCCTGCTGGCCGACCCGGTGCGCATCGAAGTGGCCTCCGAGCCGCAGGACAAGCCCGATATCGTGCAGCGCGCGGTCACGGTGGACGTGCCGCGCCGCACGCAGCTCTTGCGCTACCTGATTTTGCAGCACCAGTGGGAGCGCGTGCTGGTGTTCGTCGCCACCAAGTATGCGGCCGAACACGTGGCCGACAAGCTGCAGCGCGCGGGGCTGCACGTGGGCGCATTCCACGGCGAATTTTCCCAGGGCACGCGCAGCCAGCTGCTGGCCGACTTCAAGGCGGGCCGCCTGCAAGTGCTGGTGGCGACCGACGTGGCCGCGCGCGGCATCGATATCGCCGGCCTGCCGGCGGTCGTCAATTACGACTTGCCCCGTTCGGCGGTCGACTACACGCACCGCATCGGCCGCACGGGACGCGCCGGCGAAAGCGGCATGGCCGTCAGCTTCGTCACGGCCGACACGGAAGCGCATTTCCGCCTGATCGAAAACCGCAACGACCTGCGCATCGTGCGCGAGGTGGTGGCCGGCTTCGAGCCGACCGAGCTGCCCACGCCTGTCAGCGCCGTGACGGACACGGTCAATGGCGGCGTCAAGGGTGCGCGCAAGAGCAAGAAGGACAAGCTGCGCGAAGCGGCGGCCAAGGCGGCCGGCGGCAACTAATTTGTCCTTATGTGCGCTGGCCGCTTGAATGGCCGGCGCTGCCGCTCTAAGATTGCTGTTCTGGAAAGCTCAACGACGGAACCGCAATGCATATCAAGACGATCACCACGGCAGCGATGCTGTCTTCCCTGGCCTTGCTGGCCGGCTGCACCGGCATGCTGGGACAGGGCGGTGGCAAAGCCGGCCTGCAGATGCCCGGCAAGGCCGCGCCGCAAAGCGGCGACGTGGCCGCCACCTGGTACAACCCGCCCAGCGAATTTCCCGGCATTTGCCTGACCCAGTTCAAGGACGGCCGCCTGCGTTTCGACGGCGGCTTTGCCTTCTTCAATCCGGGCCGCTGGTCGTACGACCCGGCCAGCTCGGAACTGCGGCTGGACCTGCAGCCCTGGCCCAAGCTGGCCAGCGCGCATGCCAACGCAGCGCTGCATAAAAATCTGCTGCGTGTCGAGGCGGACAAGAATGCGCTGGTGTACAGCGTCAGGGCCGACACGCAAACCATCGGCGTGGGCGGCTTTGTCTTCTACCGCGATATGCCCTGTCCCGCCGCCAAATAATTGTCGTCAAGTAATGCATGCCAAAAAGGAATATAGCCGTATAATTTCAGGCAAGCAGACTGTTGCGTAGGCATGATCCGCGCAGCGGTTCCCTCACAGGCAAGCTCCGATGTCGCTGTCGCGACAACAGGATGGTCCGATGGATGTGCACAATGCGTCGGCCCTGGCCGGCGCTCCGGAACGGCTGGCGCCGCAGCGCACCTTGCTGCTGGTCGATGACGAGCAAAATATTCTTGCTGCGCTCAGGCGCCTGCTGCGGCGCGACGCCTACCATATCCTGACGGCCGGCAGCGGACAGGAAGGGCTCGACCTGCTGGCCAGCCATGCGGTCGACGTGATCGTCTCGGACCAGCGCATGCCGGGCATGCTGGGCGCCGATTTCCTGCGCAAGGCCAAACTCCTGTATCCGCAGACGATGCGCATCATGCTGTCGGGCTATACCGAGCTGCAAGCCGTCACGGATGCCGTCAACGAGGGCGCCATCTTCAAGTTCCTGACCAAGCCGTGGGACGACCAGCAGTTGCGCGACCATATTGCCGAGGCGTTCCGCCTGAAGGGCATCGACGACGACAACGCGCGCCTGAACCAGCAGTTGCGCGAAGCCAACCTGGCGCTGGCCGCCGCCAATGCCGCCATGCAGGCCTTGCTGCACCAGCAACAGCATCAGATCAGCCGTAGTGAAGTCAGCCTGGACATCGCCCGCGAGCTGCTGCAATTGCTGCCGCTGCCGGTACTGTGCCTGGACGAGGACGGCATGATCGCCTTTGTCAATGCGGCCGCCGCCGGCCTGTTCGAGCGCGGCGCGGCATTGCTGGGCAGCGACGCGGCGCTGGCCTTGCCACAGCTGTTCGAACCGCATGCCGCTGCGCAGCGCCAGGTCATCATCGGCGGCAAGGCCTATGCAGTGGCGCGGCACGCGATGGGCGCGCATTCGCGCTCGCGCGGCAGCCTGGTGACGCTGTGCCACACAGGAGCGCCAGCATGACTGCGCCGGAGCGCGAAGTACGGCTGGAGCAGGCAGGCGAGGGCGCCGTGCTGGCGCGCGCGCTGACGGACGAGCATGGCGCCGTGCTGCTGGCGCAAGGCGCAGTGCTGAGCAGCGCCAGCCTGGCCGCCTTGCGCAGGCGACAGGTCGGGTACTGCTGGATCGTCGCCGATGTCCCGGACGACGTCATGGCCAGGGCGCAGGCCGATGCCGCGCGCCAGCAACAGCTGGCACGCCTGCCGATCCTGTTCCGCGGCACGCCGCCCGGCGCCGCCGGGGCCGGGCTGCTGGCCCTGCTGCAGCGCTACCGCCAGGGGGAAGACGCATGACGCCCTTGATGCTTGACGATGTCATCCGGCAAATCCAGGAGCTGCCGTCGCTGCCAGCGGTGCTGCTGGAATTGCTGTCGAGCATGGAACAGAGCGATATCGACATACACAGGCTGGCGCACAAGATCGAGCTGGACCAGGCCATGGCGGCAAAGACCTTGCGCATCGCCAATTCCTCGTTTTACGGCATGCAGTCGAAGGTCACCAGCATCGCGCAAGCCGTCTCCGTGCTTGGCTTTCACAGCATCCGCAGCGTCGTCACCGCCTGCGCCCTGACAGGCAGTTTCGCGCCCGTGCCCGGCTTCGATTTCCATGCATTCTGGCGCCACTCGCTGGCCACGGCGGTGGTGGCACGCCTGCTGGCGCCGCATCTGCACCTCAATCCGGAGACCGCGTTCACGGCCGGCCTGCTGCACGACCTGGGTACGCTGGTGCTGGCGACGCGCTTTCCCGACGCGCATGCGCTGGCGCGCAGCTACCGGCAGCGCCATGACTGCCAGATGGTCGAGGCGGAGCAGGCGGTGCTGGGAATCGACCATGCGCAGGTCGGCAGCGCGCTGGCCGCCTATTGGAAGTTTCCCGCCGCGATACAGCAGGCCGTCGCCGACCAGCACCACCTGGCACGCCTCGACGCCATCGGCCTGCCCTTGCTGGTGCATGTGGCCAATGCCGTCGCCTGCGCGCTGGACCTGGCAGGGCGCGAGGAGGCGCTGGTGCCGCCGCTGTCGCCCGCCTGGCGCGCGCTGGCGCTCACCGATACGCACTGGCTGGCGCTGTTCGGGCAGGCCGAGCGCACGTTTGACGAATTGTCGCGCATTCTGCTGGCGTGAAGCCGGTATCGGCGCAAGAACGGGAGAGATGATGCGAGCGGACGACGAGACAGGATTTCCAGGTGCGCCAGCCGGCGCGCTGCCCGATACCATCGCGCTGTCGGCCTTCTTCGATGGCCATCCGGTGGCCACGTTCGCGATCGATACCGAGCATGTGGTAACGCACTGGAACAGCGCCTGCGAGCAGTTGCTGGGATACTCCGCCGCCGAGATGGTGGGCACGCGCGACCACTGGCAGGCGTTCTATCCGCAGCAGCGCGCCTGCCTGGCCGACCTGCTGGTGGCGGACGATATCGCGCTGGGCGAACAGGGACTGTACCAGGGCAAGCTCAAACCATCGTCCGTGATCCCGGGCGCCTACGAGGCCGAGGATTTCTTTGCCCATATCGGCGCCAGCGGCCATTGGCTGCATTTCACGGCGGCGCCGCTGCGCGATCGCCAGGGTCGGCTGGTAGGCGCCATCGAAACGCTGCGCGATGTCACCGAGCGGCGCAATGCCGAGAGCGCGTTGCGGCGTGCGCACGACAACCTGGAAAACCTGGTGGCCATGCGCACGGCCCAGCTGGCGGAGATGAACGAGCGCCTGGCCGACGATATCCGCCAGCGCGAGATCGCCGACATGGCGCTGCGCGAGCGCAACCTGGCCCTGAGCGAACTGAATGACAAGCTGTCGCTGGCCCAGCAAAAGCTGCTGCAGTCGGAAAAGCTGGCGTCGATCGGCCAGCTGGCAGCCGGCGTGGCACACGAAATCAACAACCCGATCGGCTATGTGTTTTCCAACTTTGGCGCACTCGAAGGCTACCTGGCCGACCTGTTTGCCATGCTCGACGCCTACGAGCAGGCCGAACCTGCCATCGCTGCGCCCGAGGTGGCGCAGCGCCTGCGCAGCCTGCGCGAGCAGATCGACCTGGCCTTCCTGCGCACCGATATCGGCCAGCTGATGGCCGAATCGAAGGAGGGCATCGTGCGCGTGCGCCGCATCGTGCAGGATCTGAAGGATTTTTCGCGCACCGATGCGCTGCAGGAATGGGTCTGGGCCGACCTGCGCCAGGGCATCGACACCACGCTCAATATCGTCAACAACGAAGTCAAGTACAAGGCCGATGTCGTCAGGCAGTACGGCGAGATTCCCGATATCGAATGCCAGCCGTCGGAGCTGAACCAGGTGATCATGAACCTGGTCGTCAACGCCGCCCATGCCATGGGCGAACAGCGTGGCCGCATCACGCTGCGCACCGGTTGCGGCAGCGACAGCGACATATGGGTCGAGGTCGAGGATACGGGCAAGGGCATCGCACCCGAACACCTGTCGCGCATCTTCGACCCTTTTTTCACCACCAAGGCCGTCGGCCAGGGCACGGGCCTGGGCCTGTCGCTGGCCTACAGCACCGTGCAGAAGCACCATGGGCGCATCGATGTGCACAGCGTGCCGGGCAGCGGCACCACGTTTCGCATCACGCTGCCGATCCGCCAGGCGCCATCCGCCGCGCCATGATACCAAACCGGGACCCCGCCATGACTATCCTTGCCGCCGCCGCGCCGCCGACCATCCTGTGCGTCGACGACGAACCGAATATCCTGTCCGCCCTGCGGCGATTGTTCCGCCCGCATGGCTACCGCATCCTGACGGCCGACAGCGGCGCCGCCGGCCTGGCCGTGCTGGAAAGCGAGCCGGTCGACCTGGTCATTTCCGACATGCGCATGCCGCAGATGGACGGCGCGCAGTTCCTGGCCCGGGTGCGCCAGCGCTGGCCCGGCACCGTGCGCCTGCTGCTGACCGGCTATGCCGATATCCAGTCGATTCTCGACGCCATCAACCAGGGCGAGATTTACCGCTACGTGACCAAGCCATGGGACGAGAACGACATCGTGCTGGTGGTGCGCCATGCGCTCGAACGGCGCGCGCTGGAACAGGACAAGCTGCGCCTGGAGGCGCTCACGGCCGAACAGAACGCCCAGCTGACGGTGCTCAACGCCAGCCTGGAGCAGAAAGTGGCCGTGCGTACGCAGCAGCTCAGGCTGTCGCACGACGAGCTGCTGGCGGCCAACGACAAGCTCAAGGCCACTTTCGTTACCACCATCAAGGTGTTTTCGAACCTGATCGAAATGCGCGGCGGCAAGCTGGCCGGCCATGCGCGCCGGGTGGCCGACCTGTCGCGCAAGCTGGCGCAGGTGCTGGGACTGGAGGCGCAGGAGGCGCGCGACGTGTTCATCGCGGCCCTGCTCAAGGATATCGGCAAGCTCAGCCTGAGCGACGACCTGCTGGAGCTGCCTGCCAGCGCCTGGAATGGCGAACAGCTGGCGGCCTTCCGCAAGCATCCGCTGCGCGCCGGGCAGTTGCTGATGGCGCTCGAGGACCTGCGTCCCGTCTCCGTCATCCTGCGCTCGCAGCTTGAACGGTTCGACGGCGCCGGCTTTCCCGACGCCCTGGCGGGGCTGGCCATTCCGCTGGGCGCGCGCATCCTGGCGCTGGCGTCGGACTACGACGGCCTGCAGATCGGCGCCATGGTGCAGCGCAGCCTGCGGGCCGACGAGGCGCGCACCCTGATATATGACAGCAGCGGCAAGCGCTACGATCCGGCCGTGGTGGCCGCGTTTCGCAGCCTGATGGACCAGACGGAAGCGCCGCCGCGCGACATGGCGGTGCTGTCGGGCGAACTGATGCCGGGCATGGTGCTGTCGCGCGACCTGGTCAGCCGCGACGGCCTGATGCTGCTGGCCGGCGAACATGTGCTGAGTTCCCGCGTGATTGCCCAGCTGCTCGACTTCGAAGGCAAGAACGGCGGGCGCCTCGCCATCCGCGTCTATCCGCCTCCCAGGGAAGGCTGATCTGGCCGCGCTGCCGGCGGCACGACTGGCAGGTGCACCGTAAAGCGCGTGCCGCGTCCCGGCTCCGATGCCACCTCGATGCGTCCGCCGTGTTTCATGACGATGCCGTACGACAGCGACAGGCCCAGTCCCGTGCCGCTGCCGACCGCCTTGGTGGTGAAGAACGGTTCGAAGATGCGGTGCAGGTGGGCCGGCGCGATGCCGGCGCCGGTGTCGCCGATCTCCACCCATACCCAGCCGTCAAGATGGCCGGTACGGATGCTGATCACGCCTTCGCCGCTGATGGCCTGGCCGGCGTTGACCAGCAGGTTCATGAAGACCTGGTTCAGCTGCGAGGCCAGGCAGGTGACCGATGGCAGCTGGCCGTACTGCTTGTCGATGCGCGCCTTGTATTTCAGTTCGTTGCCGACGATATTGAGGGTGCTGTCGAGGCCCGCATGCAGGCTGGCGATCTGCCAGTCGTTCTCGCCCACGTGCGAGAAATCCTTCAGCGACTGCACGATGTCGCGCACGCGCTTCAGGCCATCCATCGATTCGGCCAGGAGGTCGGCCATGTCCGTTTGCAGGTAGGCCAGGTCGGCGCCGGCGCGCACCTGTTCCACGCACGCCGCCAGCGCTGCGCCGGCCGGCGGCTCGCGCAGCGCCGCCTCGTAGCGGGCGATCACGTCGAACAGCGTGGCGACATAGGCTTGCAGGGAACTCATGTTGGAGTTGACGAAGCCGATCGGATTGTTGATCTCGTGCGCGATGCCGGCCGCCAACTGGCCGATCGAGGCCATCTTTTCGGCCTGCAGCAGCTGGTCGTGCGCCTGTTGCAGCTTGCCGATCAGCAGTTGCTGTTCCTCGCCGCGCGCCTGCAGCATCGCTTCCATGCGTTTGCGCTCGGTGATATCGGTCAGCGAGCCGATCACTTCGAACGGCACGCCGTGTTCGTCGCGCACCAGGCGCAGGCTGTCGTGCATCCACAGGTAGCCGCCGTCGCGCACGCGGAAGCGATATTCATAGGCGCGCGCGCCCTGCACGAAGAGCTGCGCCAGGCTGGAAAAAATGCCCGGCGCGTCGTCGGGATGGATATGGTCGAACCAGAAATTGGGGTCGGCGACCATCGCGTCCGGATGGTAGCCCAGCACGTTCAGGGCATTGTTGCTGACAAACGTCATCTTGAAGTCGCCGCTGGGCACGGTGCAGTAGATGATGGACGGCGTGTTGTCGAGCAGGTATTGCAGGCGCCCGGCGCTGGTGCTCTCCACCGCGCTGTCGGCCGGCGCGTTGGCGCCGGAAAAACCGAAGTCCTCGAACTGCATCGTCGCGCCTCGCTGCATCTGCGGCCGGGGTTCCGGCCTGTGCTGATTATGCCCGAAGCCGGCGCGGCAGGCACGGCTATTTACGGCGCTGGCGGTTCGCCCACCAGCGCCATGCGGCGCGCGATGCGCTGCGCCTCCTGCGCATCGCCAGCCTGCTGCGCGCGCAGGCGCTGCACGCCCAGCCAGGCCAGCAGCGGCCGGCGCCAGCCCTGGTCCGAGGCGGTGGCCACGGCCATGTCGAGCAGTTCCGGCGTGGCGCGGTTGGCGCGCAGCAGCACGCCGGCCGCCACCAGCTTGGCCAGCGGTTCCCTGATGGCGACCGCCGCGCTGGCCGCCTGCGTATCCGAGGCAGCGGCCGCCACCGCGCGCTGGGTTTCGGGCAGCAGCGCGATATCGTCCGCTTGCGCGGTACCGGCCAGCCAGGCGGCATACGCGCGGTCGGCGGCGCCGGCATCCTCTTTCAATGCGTCAAAACCGCTGCATGGCTCGTACGCCAGGCTGGCCACGCGCGTGGCGCAGCGCAGCAGTTCCACGCGGGCGATCAGGTCAACCTTGCCGGTTCCCGCCACCTGGCTGCGCGCGCGCTGGAATTCCGTCTGTTCCACCAGCGTCCTGCCGCTCAGGTAAGCCGCCTCGAAGCGCTCGATCGCGCTTTGCGCATTCATTTTCCAGTCCGGCACGGGCGGGCCGCTGGAGCAGGCCGCCAGCAAGGTGCACAGCATGGCGGTGCCAACAGGGGTGGCTATTCTCATGGCAGGGTGATCTCCGGATTGCGCTTGAACGGCCATTTGCGGTTGATTTCATTGACCAGCTGTTCGACCTTGCGCAGGTTGCTTTCCACGTCGGCGCGCAGCGGGCCCAGGTCGGCCGTGGCGGCCCTGGCATTGGCGCCCACGGCCTGCGCTTCGACCAGCACGGCGTCGACTTTTTTCAGGCTGTTGCGCGTGTCGGCCAGGAGGGCGTTCAACTGCACGACGGTTGCCTGCGCATCCGTCATCACCCCCTGTGCGCCGAACACGCGCTGGTCCGCATTGTTGACCAGGCCATCGGTGCGGCGCGCCAGCTGGTCGGCGGTGACCAGCAGTGCGTTGGCGCGCTCGATCAACAGCGCGGATTGCTTGTCGTCGCCGGTCAGCAGGCCCATTGCGCCGCCCGGGCCACTCAATTTGCCGGTCACTGTCTGCACATTGCGCATGGTGGTGTCGAGCGCCGAGTCGCTGCCGGTCAGGTTGCCCAGGTTGGCCAGCAAATCCTTGGCGGCGGCCAGCAGGCGCGGAATTTCCGCCGCCATGTCGCCCACCAGCAGGTCGCGCGTGGCGTCGTCGGGCAGTGGCGGATCGGTCAGGATGCCACTGTAGGCGCGCAGCTTGGCGCCGCCGACGATGCCGCGCTCGAGCGTGAAAATGCTGCTGGTGCGCAGCCAGTGCGCATCTTTTTTCGGCACGTCGATAATCACGCGCGCGCGGCCTGTGGGCGCCAGCTCGATGCGCTGCACGCGGCCGATGGGGAAACCGGAAAAGGTCAGGTCGGCGCCCACCACCACGCCGTCCGAATCGTCGGTGGCCAGCACCAGCGTCTGCGTGGCTTCGAACACGCCGCGCGCATACATCAGGTACAGCACCGAGCCGGCGATCAGCACGAACATCGAGACGAGCAGAATGGCGGCCTTCAGTTCGGCGTGGCGCACGGGCGGCGGGGCGGGCAGCACGGCGTCGGGCGCCGTGATGTCGGTCTGGTCGGGATTGGAAGGAGTGCTCATGGCTTCGGGCTCGGGGTAGGGATAAAGGCGGACATCAGTAGTAATTTCCCATCAGCGAGGCCACTTCGACCAGCAGGATGACGGAAAACAGGCGCAGCATTTCGGACAGGCCGTGCGCGGCGAACAGGCGCTGGCGGCGGTGCGGCTCGGGCGGATAATAGGACGAGGCCAACGGGATCAGCGCCACCGCAAAGCTGAAGAACACCACCTTGAGCATCAGGATCAGCACCACCGCCGGATTGAATATCTGCCCGACCACCCGCGTATAGGCCTGCAGCGCCCACGGCGTGAACCCGTAGATGGTCAGATAGGCGAGGATCAGCGAACTGACGCAGCTGGCAATGGCCAGCATCCAGACGGCAAAGATGCCCGACATCACGCGCGGAAAATATTCGCCGCGCAGCAGGTCGGTACCCTGGCGCTGCAGCTTGTCGAGCACGCCGCCGGAACGCATCTGCGCAAACGCGATGCCATCGGGCAGGGTCAGGCGCAGCGCGACGAACAGTGCGGCCGTCAGCGGGATCAGTTCCAGCACCAGCACGCGCACTACCATTTCCAGCGCATAGCGCGACAGGCCGTAGCTTTGCGCGCTGACCACCACGATGCGGATCAGTACCAGGCTGACCAGCAGGCAGGCCACGCTGAACCACACCAAGTTGGGCGCGGTGTTGATCACCAGCCGGTGCGCGAGAATGGGACGGTTCTGGCGGTTATAGCTCGACGGCGACAGCGCCAGCGAAAAGATCACGGTGGAGAACTGCAGCAGGCGCCACCAGCTGACGACCCAGCCCATGGCGAGCCGGTTCAATCGGCGCAGGCTGATGATGATGGAGGCGGATGCGGAAGTGGTCATCGCGGCATCTTATCATTGCGGGCATGATCTTCACGCTCCGCTACGCTGGCGATGATGGCGTCGGCCGCCGCGCGTACGCGGGCCGAGCGCGACAGGTCGTCATGCATCACCAGCCACACGTCATATGGTTCGGCGCGGTCCGGCCAGATGCGCACCAGCTGCGGGTCGATCTCGCCCAAGTGCACGCCCAGTTCGGCGATGCCCAGGCCCGCGCGCGCCGCCTCCTGCAGCATCATGGCGCTGTTCACTTCCATCGCCACGCGCGCGTTGGCCACCGGCTCGCCGGCGATCCTGTCGGCATGGCGCGCGGTAATCGACTGGTGGTAGATGACGATATCGTGTCCGGCCAGCGCCGTGCCGCGCAGCGGTTCGCCGCGTTCTGCCAGGTAGGCCGGCGACGCATACAGGCCCAGGCTGCGCCGCACCAGGTGGCGCGAGATCAGGTCGGGGTCCTGCGGGCGCACGGCGCGCACGGCCAGGTCGGCTTCGCGCCGCGTCAGGCTGGCCAGCTGCGGCGCCACGTGCAGCACGATGCGGATATCGGGATGCGCCGCGTGCAGGCGCTGCATGGCGTGCATCACGAAATGGCTGGCCATGCTGTCGGTGGTGGCCACCCGCACCAGGCCGGACAGGCGATTGTCGACGCCCTGCATCTCGCGCTGCAGCTGGTCGGCCGCGCGCTCCATCGCTTCGGCCGCCGCCAGCGCCAGTTCGCCCGCCGGCGTGGCGACATAGCCCGACGGCGTGCGTAGAAAGAGGCGCGCGCCCAGCGAGGTTTCCAGCGCGGCCAGGCGGCGGCCGCAGGTGGCCTGGTCGATGCGCAGCAGGGCCGCCGCGCCGCGCAGGGTGCCGGCGCGGCCGATGGCCAGAAAGATGCGCGCGTTATCCCAATCCATCAGCCCCGTCCAATGTGTTTGCCCTCTGATTGCTGATGCATTTTTGCATCAGAGTGCCGAGTGTATGCATATTTACTGCATCATGCAACGCTTCTAGAATGACTGCTTTGCTGCTGCCTGAAAGTATGTCATGTCCCACTCCTCTGGCCGCTCCGGCCGTTCCTCGCATGTCCTGATCCTGGCCACGCTGGCTTGCGGCTTCGTGATGGCCATGATCGATGTCACCGCCGTCAATGTGGCGCTGTCCGATATCGCGCGCGACCTGGCGATTCCGCTGGCCGGCCTGGTATGGGTGGTCGATGGGTATACGCTGACGTTTGCCGCGCTGCTGCTGGCTGGCGGCGCGCTGGCCGACCGCTACGGCCCGAAGGCTGTCTACCAGGGCGGACTGGCCGTCTTTCTGCTGGGGTCGGTGCTGTGCGGCGCCACGCCCGGTGGCGGCTTCCTGACGGCGGCGCGCCTGCTGCAGGGCGCGGGCGCGGCGCTGTTCATGCCCAGTTCACTGAGCCTGCTGACGCACAGTTTCGAAGACGAGCAGGTGCGCACGCGCATGCTGGGCATGTGGTCGGCGCTGGTGGGCGTGGCCGGCGCGTCCGGGCCGCTGATCGGCGGCATGCTGGTGCACCAGTTCGGCTGGCGCAGCGTGTTCTGGGTCAATGTACCGCTGGGCTTGCTGGCCATCGTGATGGCGCAACTGGTGCTGGTGGCGCCGCCCCGGCAGCCGCGCGACCTGTCACTGCTCAGTCATGCGCTGGGCGTGGCGGCGCTGGCGGGCATCAGTTGCGTGCTGATCGAAGGGCCCGTGCTGGGCTGGCTGTCGCCGCTGGTGATGGCTGCTGCTGCGCTGGCGCTGCTGTCCGGTACGCTGCTGCTGCGCCGCGAACGCCAGGGCAGCCATCCGCTGCTGCCGCGCGCGCTGTTTCACAGCAGCAGCTTCGGCGCGGCCAATGGTGTGGGCTTTTTGATCAATTTCAGCGTGTTCGGCCAGCTGTTCCTGTTGAGCCTGTTCCTGCAGAAGGCCGGCGGTGCCGATGCCTTGCAGTCGGGATTGCAGTTGCTGCCGATGATGGCGGCCTATACGGTGGGGAACTTCCTGGCAGGCGGCATCGCCGCCCGCCATGGCACGCGCCTGCCGATGCTGGCCGGCTTGCTGACGGCCAGTGCAATGGCGCTGGTATTGATGGGATTGAGGCCCGCTACGCCGTATGCGCTGCTGGCGCTGGGCACCGGCATCATGAACCTGGCGATCGGCATTGCGATTCCCGCCATGACGGCCACCGTGATGCGGGTGGCCGGCAAGCAGCATGCGAACAGCGCGGCGGCGGCGCTCAATGCCAACCGCCAGGTCGGCGCCCTGGTGGGCGTGGCGCTGGTCGGCACCATCCTGCATATGTTCCCGGGCTGGGCAGTGCGCCTGCCGCTGGCCTACGCCACCATGGCGCTGGCCTACGGGCTGGCGGCCTGCCTGGTGTACCGGCACGTGCGCCTGCCCCGGGTGCAGGCGGCCTGAATCAGTCGTGCAGCTTGCGCCAGGCGACCATTTCTTCGATGGTCAGAATCGGCATGCCATGCAGTTCGGAAAAGCGTTCGATATCGTCGCCGCGCATCATGGTGCCGTCCGGATTCATCAGCTCGCACAGTACGGCGGCCGGGTTCAGGCCGGCCATGCGCGACAGGTCGACCGAACCCTCGGTATGGCCACGGCGTTCCAGCACGCCGCCGGGCGCCGCGCGCAGCGGGAACACATGGCCGGGACGCACCAGGTCGGCCGGTTTGGCATCGGGCGCAATGGCGGCGCGAATCGTGGTGACGCGGTCGGCGGCCGATACGCCCGTGGTGACGCCGTCGCGCGCTTCGATCGACACCGTAAACGGCGTGCCGTAGCGGCTGCCATTGTCTGGCGACATGGGCGGCAGCTCCAGCCTGGTCACGGTCTCGGCCGGCAGGCACAGGCAGACGATGCCGCTGCATTCGCGGATCAGGAGGGCCATGGTTTCGTTGGTCAGTTTCTCGGCCGACAGAATCAGGTCGGCTTCGTTTTCGCGGTCGAAATCGTCGAGCAGGATGACGGGCACGCCGGCGCGCATGGCGGCCAGGGCGGACTGGATGCGACCTTCAAGGTCATGGGACAGAACGGTGTAGCTGTTGACTAACATGGTGAAACGCTCCTCGCACAGGCGAAAAACGCTGCAGGGCAAGCGAATAGACGCAACTGGCCGCATCGCGCAGGCGATGGGACATTGCATGTACCGCACATCTTCTTTCATCCGGACTATACCGTCGGCCCCGGAATCACACCGGATCTGCTGACCTTCCCAGGCGAAGCCTGGCAAGCGCTCGCGGGCTTGACCGTTGCCGGTCTTACCGCCGGTGGGGAATCGCACCCCGCCCCGAAGACGTATTGTTGTGCCGATCCACATGACCGGCGGCAATACTGTAGCACAGATCAGTGAAGCTGGCCGAGCCTTGCCCGGGCCAGCAGGGGTGTCCGCTAAGCTGTTTTTAATCGGAACTTCAGCAATTCGGTGTAAGGTAATGCTTTACTGCATCTACCTATGAGACTACATGAAGCTGAGTAAATTACGCCTGATCTCGGGCGCCGTGCTGCTGGCCTGTGCGTCGCTGGCGCACGCCGACATCCGTCTGGGCGATCGCTTGCCGGTGGCGCCGGAGGTGACGGTCGGCAAGCTGCCCAATGGCCTGACCTATTACATCAAGAAAAATGCCCGTCCCGCGCAAAAGGTGGAATTGCGGCTGGTGGTGAAGGCCGGCTCGATCCTGGAAGACGACGACCAGCAGGGCCTGGCGCACTTTACGGAACACATGGCCTTCAATGGCTCGACGCACTTCAAGCGCAATGAACTGATTTCCTACCTGCAGTCGATCGGCGTGAAGTTCGGCGCCGACCTGAACGCGTACACCAGTTTCGATGAAACCGTGTACGTGCTGCCGATTCCCACAAACAAGAAAGGCAACCTGGAAAAAGGTTTCCTGGTGCTGGAAGACTGGGCCCATGGCCTGAAATTCAACCCGGCCGATATCGACAGCGAGCGCGGCATCGTGCTGGAGGAAGCGCGCCTGGGCAAGGGCGCCAGCGACCGCATGAACAAGGTGCTGTATCCGAAATTGCTGAACGGCTCGCGCTATGCCGAGCGCATGCCGATCGGCAAGGAAGAGGTGCTGAAAACCTTCAAGCCGGACGCCATCAAGCGTTTCTACAAGGACTGGTACCGCCCTGACCTGATGGCGGTGATGGTGGTCGGCGATGTCGAGCCGAAACAGGCCGAAAAACTGATCCTGCAGCATTTCGGCAAGCTGAAAAATCCGGCCCGGCCGCGTGCGCGCGTGTATGCGGAAGTGCCGCAGCGCGCGCAGACCGAAGCGCTGGTAATTACCGACAAGGAAGCGGCCGACGACACGGTGTTTATCCGCTACCCGATCCGCCCGGCGCAGGAGCCGGTGACGATCGCCGACTACCGCCGCCAGATGATCGAAAACCTGTACGGCCAGATGCTCAGCGCACGCATGCAGGAACTGACGCAGCAGGCCAACCCGCCCTTTATCCAGGGCGGCAGCAGCATGGGCAAGCTGGTGCGCGGCTATGAGTCGTTCAGCGCCTATGCCTTGCTGGGCAAGGGCGGCGTGCAGCCGGCCGTCGATGCGCTGGTGCGCGAAGACGAGCGGGCGCGCCGCTTCGGTTTCAGCCAGGACGAGCTGGACCGTGCGCGCAAGAACATGCTGCGCAATTACGAGCGCGCCTACAACGAGCGCGACAAATCCGATTCGGCCGGCTTCGTGGCCGAGTATTCGCGCAACTTCCTGGAGCAGGAAGCCATTCCCGGCATTACCAACGAGCTGATGTATGCGCGCGAACTGCTGCCGCAAGTGAGCCTGCAGGAAATCAACGAGACAGTGGCGAAAGTCATCCCCGAGCGGCAGAAGAAACTGGTGGTCTTTATGGGCGCCGAAGCCAAGGCCGAGGGAGCGGCGAATGTGCCGACGCAGCAGCAGCTGCTCGATGCGGTGGCCAGCGCCGAACAGCAGACGGTCGAGCCGCGTGCGGAAAAAGTGGTGGCGGGCAGCCTGATGGACGGACCGCCAGGCGGCGGCAGCATCGTCAGCGAAACGCTGAACAGCGCCATCGGCGTGACGGAATTGAAGTTGAGCAACGGCGTGCGGGTGCTGTTGAAACCCACCGACTTCAAGAACGACCAGGTGCTGATGGGTGCGACGCGCTTTGGCGGCCAGTCGCTGTTCGGCGACGCCGACATCTATAACGCCCGCTATGCCAGCGCCATCGTCGGCAGCATGGGCCTGAAGGACATGGCGCCGCTGGACCTGCAAAAGATTGTGGCCGGCAAGACGGTCAATGTGGGCGCCTCGCTGGGCGAACTGAGCGAAGGCTTCGGCGGTTCGTCGAGCAGCGCCGATATCGAATCGATGCTGCAGCTGGTGTATCTGTACATGCATGACGTGCGCAAGGATGCCGACCTGTTTCGTTCGTATATCGGCAAGCAGCAGGACCTGGCGAAAAACAGCATGGCGCAGCCGGAAGCGGTGTTCTACGACGCCATCCAGCACACCATGTTCGGTGACAATCCGCGCGTCGACGGCGTGCCGCGCCCCGACGATTTCAGCAAGGTCAGCCTGGACCGCTCGCTCGATATCTTCCGCCAGCGTTTTTCCAGCGCACGCGACATGACCTTCATCTTCACGGGCAGCTTCGAGCTCGACAAGATCAAGCCGCTGATTGCCGGCTACCTGGGCGCCTTGCCGGTGGCCGAGGTGCCGCATGCCTACCGCGACGTGGGCATGCGCCCGGTGCGGGGCGTGGTGAAAAAAGACGTCTACATGGGGAGCGAGCCGAAGAGCACGATTTCGATCACCTTCACGGGCGACGCGGCCTATTCGGATGAGCAGAAGCTGACCTTGCAGGCGCTGGGCGAAGTGCTGAACCTGAAGGTGATCGAGGTGCTGCGCGAAAAGATGAGCATGATCTATGGCGGCGGCTTTGAAACGGCGATGGGCCAGCATCCGTACGGCCATTATTCGGTGGCGCTCAATTTGCCGACCGGACCGGAAAACGTCGACAAGGTGATCGCGGCCGCGTTTGCCGAGATCGGCAAAATGAAAACGCAGGGACCGACGGCGGCGGACCTGGAAAAGGTCAAGCTGAACTGGATCACGCGCCAGCAGAAGGCCATGCGTGAAAACAACTACTGGATGAGCCAGCTGATGGGTTCGGTCACCCAGGGCCGCGACCCGACGCAGATCCTGCGCTTCGCGCAGCGCGTGCGTGCCATCACGCCGCAGGCGGTGAAGCAGGCCGCGCAGCGCTACCTGAATACGGACAATTATGTGCAGGTGGTGCTGTATCCGGAGCAGAAAAAAGTGGCGGCCAATAGCAGCCAGTGACCGGCAACCGGCCGGCAACCGAGGCGGCAGGGCGGCGAAACTGCTAAACTGTCGCCTGGATGTACGGCACCATAACTCTCAGAAAGCGCAAGATGGCCAAGAAAGAAGAACTCGATCCGGAAACCCTGGAACTGATTAACTGGTGTATCGAAGTCGAAGGCTTCCTGGTGGCCGGCGGCGCCACGGTGGCGCAGGCGCAGGATCATATCGAAGAGCAGGTCGAATGGTTTACCGACCAGTTCTACGATGGCCTGACGCCTGAAGAGGCGGCCAAGGAAGCGCTGGCCTGAATCCTGGCCAGGAGGTAAAGACGGGCGGTGCCTGCCGGACGACAAGCCGGCAGCGCCGCCCGTCTTGCCTTTAACATCTTGTTTTTCAAGTCAGATTGGATCCGTAGCAAGTTTTTTTATGTTTTTCGGGAACTTTTGATTTGAATGTTTGTCTCACTTTTTTGGTCCCTTGTTGGACGTCAGGAAAGGTGAGCATGACAGACGGTTTTTCGTATCACGCGGCATTTGCCCGCAACCTGGGCTGGGTCACCCGGGCAGAGCAGGACAGCTTGCGCGGCAAGCGGGTGGCCATCGCCGGCATGGGCGGCGTTGGCGGGGTGCATCTGCTGACGCTGGCGCGGCTGGGCATCGGCGCATTTCATCTTGCCGATTTCGACACCTTCGATATCGCCAACTTCAACCGCCAGGCCGGCGCCATGGTATCGACCCTGGGCCAGCCCAAGGCCGATGTCCTGGCGCGGATGGCGCGCGACATCAATCCCGAACTCGACCTCAAGCTGTTCCCGGACGGCATCCATGACGGCAACCTGGCCGATTTCTTCGATGGCGTCGACCTGTACGTCGACGGCCTCGACTTCTTTGCCTTTCCGGCGCGCCAGTCCACGTTCGCCATGTGCGCGCAACTGGGCATCCCGGCCATCACGGCCGCACCGCTGGGCATGGGCACGGCCGTGCTCAGTTTCCTGCCAGGCCAGATGACGTTCGAGGAATACTTCGGCTGGGGCGATCTGCCGGAAGAGGAAAAAGCCCTGCGTTTCCTGGTCGGCCTGGCGCCCGCCGGGCTACACGGCCCGTATCTGGTTGATCCGTCCGCCATCAACCTCAAGGAGCGGCGCGGGCCATCGACCATCATGGGCTGCCAGCTGTGCGCCGGCGCCGCAGCCACCGAAGCGCTGAAGATCCTGCTGGGACGCGGCAAGGTGTGGGCCGCGCCGCATGGCATGCATTTCGATGCTTATCGGAACAAGCTGGTGCATACATGGCGTCCGGGCGGCAACCGCCATCCGCTGCAGCGCCTGGCCATGCATATCATCAAGCGGCGCCGCGCCGCGCAGGGAGCGTAAATGCATGCTGACCATCCGATCGACGCCACCTTGACCGCCATCCTGGAGCAGGCGCGCTGGGCGCCCAGCGGCGACAACACCCAGCCCTGGCGCTTTGCAGTGCGCGGACCGCGCCATGTGGTGGTACATGGCTTCGATACGCGCTCGCACTGCGTGTATGACCTCGATGGCCATCCCAGCCAGCTGTCGCTGGGGGCGTTGCTGGAAAGCATGGCGCTGGCGGCCAGCAGCCATGGCTTGCGCATGGAGGCGCAGCGGCGCACCGGCATGCCCGATCACCTGCCCACGTTTGACGCCGTATTTGTCGACGCCCCCGGCATGCCGCCCGATCCGCTGGCGGCGCTGCTGCCACGGCGCAGCGTACAGCGGCGCCGGCTCAGCACGCGCAGCCTGCGTGTCAGCGAAAAGGCGGCGCTGGCCGCCAGCTTGCCGCCCGGTTACGGCGTGCTGTGGCTCGAAGGCGCGCGCACGCGCTTCGCCTGCGCACGGCTGATGTTCAATAACGCCCGCCTGCGCCTGATCATGCCCGAAGCGCACCAGGTGCACCGCGACGTGATCGAATGGAACGCGCGCTTCAGCGCCGACCGGATTCCCGACCAGGCGCTGGGTGTCGATCCGATGACGGCGAAACTGATGCGCTGGATTATGCGCAGCTGGCGCCGCGTGGATTTCTTCAATACCTGGCTGGCCGGCACGCTGGCGCCGCGCCTGCAGATGGATCTGCTGCCGGGCTGGTATTGCGCCGCGCATTTTGCGCTGCTGGCCGAAGCGCCGCCACGCCACATCGACGACTACGTGGCTGCCGGACGCGCCATGCAGCGCTTCTGGCTGACGGCCACCGAACTGGGTCTGCAGTTGCAGCCGGAACTGACGCCGCTGATCTTTGCCCGCTACGTGCGCGAACGGCGCGTTTTTTCGCGGACCGGCGGCTTGCAGGAGCTTGCGCAGGAACTGGCCGTGCAAACCCGCGAATTGCTCGGCGACACGGTCAGTGAACGGGCCGTCTTTTTGGGCCGCATCGGCGCCGGGCCGCCGGCTGACGCCCGGTCGCTGCGCCGCCCGCTCAAGGATCTGCTGGTGGCGGAGTCGACCCATGCGTAAGATCGGCGCAACCGAAATCGTGGTCTTCCTGTGCCTGCTGGCATCGATACTGCTGCTGGGCATTGCCAGCACCGCCTGGCTGCTCGCTGCGGTGCCGCTGGGAGACTTCCGCGGCGTGGTGCTGCTCGCCGCCACGCTCGTGCTGAGCTATCTGTGGGCGTTTGCGATGTACCGCCTGTGCCTGCGGTTGTGGCCGCTGCATGAGGGCAGCGCCGCACCCGGTTCGCGCGCCGAATTTGCCGCCAACCTCAATATCCTGTTTTATTTGCTGTTGTTCAATTCGCTGATCCGCACGCACATCATTCCCTTGCCATTGATGCGGCTGGTCTACCTGGCGCTCGGCGCGCGGCTGGGATCGAACACCTACAGCGCTGGCGCCTTGCTCGATCCGCCGTTGACGACGATCGGTAGCAATGCCATCGTCGGCCACGACGCCGTGGTGTTTGCGCATGTGATCGAAGGCGAGCGGCTGGAATTGAAGCGCGTCGTGATCGGTGACGGCGTGACCATCGGCGCGCACGCGGTGATCATGGCGGGCGTGACCATCGGCGACGGCGCCATTATTTCGGCCGGGGCCGTGGTGACCAAGGACAGCGTGGTGGGCGCGGGCGAAGTCTGGGGCGGCATACCCGCGCGCCTGCTGAAAAAGGCGGCGGGCGCGACGGCAGCTGCCTGATTGCAGGCTGTTGTGGCGTCTGTCAGTGCCTGCGGCGTTGCAGGCACAGGCCGATCAGCCCCAGTCCCAGCAGCGCCAGTGTGCCCGGCTCGCTGACCTGTACCACGCGCGGTATGATGTTCAGGTCCGCACTGTTGACCGTATTGAGTGTCAACGTATAGTTGCCGGCCACCAGATTATTGCTCAGGGCGGTAAACATGCCGCCACAACTGGTGCCGGTACCGGTGCCGGTCGGCGCGCCGCAGCCGAGGGGATCGTAGGTCAGCAGATTGCCGGCAGTCAGCGTATTGGCGGAATAGCTCAGGTTCAGGTCGGCAGCATCGGCAAGTTCCGTGCCGCGGAAGATGCCCGAACCGACGGTGCCGTCCGGCGACCAGTTGAAAACAGTTTGTCCCAGCGCATTCGTAATGGTAAAGCTCACCGACATATTGGCGGTGGACGCGGAACCGGGTCCGGCCAGCGTATCGAGATAGACTTGCATGAAGGGCGCCGCCCGGAAGTTGAACAGGATGGTGGCGCCCGGCGCACCCACCACCAGGTTGACCGATAAGCCGGTATTGGAGCCATTGCGTCCCGAGGCATCGGCACTGCCCGTATCGAACATGAAAGCCTCGGCCACATTGACCGAATGGGTGCTGGTCGCGCCCGGTGGGAATGGCGGAATTTGCGAACTGATGATCTGCGCATCGCCGCGTGAATAGGAGGTGCTGCCCAAGCCCTGCCGCGTGAAATTGTTTTGCCCATGCGTCACCGCGCCCAATGCCGCTTGTTGTGCATCGACAAAACCGTTGCCGCCCCGGATAACGCTGGCGCCATTCAGCGTGGCGGTCGCGCGCGAGATATCGGTATTGCCGGCCACCGAGATCGAACCGGTCGGGTTGCTGATGGTCAGGCCAAAGATATTATTGTAGGAGTAGCCGTACGCCGAGGCGTGGACGCTGCCGCTGGCGCCGGCCGTCAACACGCAGGCCACGGCCAGCATGAGGGACGTGAGTGGTCGCGAAAATCGTTTCATGTCTATCCTTGCTGTGCTGCGGCTGCCTGGTGTAAAAAATGCCGACAGTGATGGTTGCCGTGGCAGTGGAAAAAAGGCGAGGGATGGCCCTCGCCGCAAGTACCACCTGTCGTCTCAAGCCTTGATTTTCCGGCGGCTGGCGTAGCCCAGTCCGGCCAGGCCCAGTCCCAGCAAGGCCAGGGTGCCTGGTTCCGGCACGGCAGCCACTTTGACCAGGTCGACGCTTTCCACGGCGTTCAGGGTCAGCGTATAGCTGCCGGCGGCAAGTGCATTGGTCAGTGCCGCAAAGGTGCCGCCGCATGCGGTGCCGATGCCGGTGCCGGTCGGCGCGCCGCAACCGGTCGGGTCATAGGTAAACAGCGTGCCGCGCGTGAGGAAGTTGGTCGACAGGTTGGTATTGAGGTTGGCCGCATCGGCCGTTTCCGTGCCGCCCGTGATGCCGGAGCCGACCAGGCCGTCCGGCGCCCAGTTGAACACGGTGGCGCCGAGCGCGTTGGTGATGCTGAAGGTCACCACCAGGTTGGCCGTCGACGACGAGCCCAGTCCCACGTCGCTGTTCAGGAACACTTGCATGAAGGGCGCGGCCAGGAAATTGAAGGCCAGCGTGGCAGTCGGCGAGCCGACCACGAAGTTGACCGAGAAGCCGGTGGTCGATCCGTTGCGGCCCGATGCGTCGGCGGTGCCGGCCGTATCGAGATGGGCTTCGGCCACATTGACGGCCTGGGTGCTGGTCGCGCCGGCGGGGAAGGGCGGGAACTGGGTGCTGACGATCTGGGCGTCGCCGCGCGCATAGGTGCCGGTCGGGCCTTGCTGCGTGAAGTCGTTCTGGCCCTTGGTGACGGCGCCGACCGCCGATTGTGGCGAGTCAAGTATGCCAGAGCCGCCATTGATTACGCTCACGCCGTTCAGGGTCGAGGTGCTGCGCGAGATGTTGGTGGTGCTGGCCACGGTGACGACGCCGGTCGGATTGGAAATGGTCAGGCCGAAGATATTGTCGTAGGAGTAGCCATACGCGCCAGCCTGGGCGCCGCCGGCGGCGCACAGCATGGCCAGCGCTGCCGCAGCGGGGAGCAGTTTCAGTTGAGACATTTTCATTTGGGTTACCTCACAGCATGAGTGGATGGAATTGCGAAGTCTGGTCAGAGTCCTGTCGGCAGGTGCTCATGCACGTTACTAGCGACTTCCATGCCAAGCTGCGGATTTGCTTGTAAATCAAGGGCCTGCGGAAGATTGACTGATTTTTTCCGGCAATTGCGCGCGCAGTTGTAAAAAATGCCGACGCGCTGCAGGCCATGCTGCCAGTCGGGTTCAGGGCAGCAGGGCGTGAATGCGGCTGAGCAAGCGTGCATCGGGCGCATAGCCGTGGAACGCCGTCGCCAGTTGCTGCGCAGCTTGCCGGGCCCGCTCGTCCGCGAGCAGGCGCGTGACGGCCATACGCAAGCTTGCCTCCTGAAAACGGTCGGCGCGCAGCAGCACGCCGGCGCCGGCCGCCGCCACGCCATGCATGTTCAGGAACTGATCGAGATTGCCGGCGATGCCGATCACGGGCACGCCGGCCGCCAGCGCCTGCTGGCTGGTGGGGCTGCCGCCGTTGCAGATCACCAAGCTGGCGCGCCGCGCCGCCGCGTCGCCGGGCAGGTAGGGGGCGACAAAGGCATTGGACGGCACGCTGCCCAGTTCGATGGCGCCTGCCGTGGCGGCCATTACGGTCACCGGCAGCGCCGCCAGCGCATCGAGCACGCGTGGCAGCAGTTGTGCCTGGCCGGAGCTGCCCAGCGTCAGGTAGATCAGCGGCCTGTCCTGATCCAGTTCCGGACGCTGCCACCAGGGCGGCAGCGCCATCGGCGGCGCCCAGATGACGGCGCCCAGGTAGCCATGGTGGGGTGGCATGTCATGCGGGGGGAACAACTGCGGGATGTCGGCATACAGGGTCTGGTCGGCGTCCGTGTAGGTGCGGCGCAAATCGCTGCCCAGGGACGCCAGGCCATGGCGGCGGCGTACGCGGTTCAGCGGTACCGCATGGCTGGCAAAGGCCAGGGGACGGATCAGGCGAAACAGGGGATTGGCCAGCCAGATGGGCAGCATGCGCGTGAGCGGCAGGCTGGGCACCGTGTAGTGCTGGCGCACGTGGGGGCTCCAGTAAGCGTTGCTGATGGTGATGTAGGGGATCTGGCGCAATCGGGCGCTGACCGACAGCGACAGGCGGAAGTCGCCGATCACGAGGTCGGGTTTGATCAGGTCCAGCAGGCGCAGGTCGTCGTCGACATAGGCCTGCAGCGTTGCTTCGTCATATACGGGCTTGCCCTGCGCCAGCGCCTGCAAAAACTGCCGCGGCGCGATGCTGGTGATGCGCGAGCGCCGCAGCGACGCATCCTGGAAACAGAAATCGTAGCCGTCCGCGCATGCAAAGTGCACCTCGTATTGCTTGTCGTCCAGACCCTGCGCCAAGGTCAGCGGACGGCCCACATGGGCCAGCGTGACTGCCTCGGCGATAAATAAAATTTTCTTGCGGCCCATCAGTGCTCCGTTTGTCCCATGACAAAGTTGGAGCGTGTGGGTGCCGATTGGTTCCCCTGGCACTCTTGAGCGCCATGATTTTTTAGCCTGCGTTACAGTAGGGGCCAAAGGAGGCAGCCATGAACACACTGAACCGCAAACCCGATCTGCATGCACACAGCACCCCGGAACCCGACAACGTTCCGCCGCCGGAAGGCGATCCGCTGACCCCGCCGCCGGAAAAAATGCCCGACGTCGACCCGGTGCCGATCGAAGAACCGACGCCGCCGCAGCCACCCGTCAAGATGCAGTGAACGCCGCCGGAGGGAGGGTGCGCCAATAAAACAACAGCAGTGGCGGAAAATGTTGGCTGGCACACACAAAGCAGCAGTGAACTGCTGTGTGTCACGCGGTCGTCATGATTCTGTTCTTATAATGAGACATCACAATAATTCTGGTACAGGAGAGCATCATGGGCAATTCACTGCATAACAAAATCTACCTGGGCCGCCGCACTGCGCTGGACAGCAAGAGCTTGCTGGCGCTGGCCTTGACGGGCGCCGTGGCCGGCTGCGGCCTGGCCTGGTTGCTGCTGCGCGGCTTCAAATAAGCAGCGCCTGCGCGCTATTTCAGGGGGCTGCACGCATGCCGTGCAGTCACTGAATCAGCTTGCCTGTTGCCGATGCGCAGCGGGGCGCGTACCATGGGGGCCGAACACCTGGCCTTTTATGGAAAAGTAATGAAGAACGAGAAATTAACAACCGATGAATATGACGCGCTGGAGCAAGTTGCACGCGGCATCAAGACCGAGCGCCCGAGCGCTTGCGTGGCCCGCAATGCCAAGCGCCTGTCCGGCCTGAAGCTGCTCAGCTATGCCCGGGATGGCCGTCTGTCCATCACCGAAAAAGCACAGCAACTGCTGTTCCTGCGCCGCTGCATCATGGGCTTGCGCGCTGTCGCCGCCGATCCGCTGACCAGACTCGATACCGATGTGGCTTACTTCCTGGGCAAGAAAGCCCATATCGTGGCGCGCGCAGACGGCGAGGGTCACGACATCTCCGACAAGGGCCGCGACTCGCTGGCCGACATCGACACGCTGGGCCTGTAAGGTCCTTCACCGGCCCCTGGGGCCGGTTTTCACATCCCCCTCACTTTTTTACTTTTCCCCTTTGGAGAACACTTTGGACAGTGCGATGAACTGGTCGGCCCACGAACTGACGATGACGGTCCTGATGACGCCCGATATGGCCAACTTTTCCGGCAACGTGCACGGCGGCACCATCCTGAAATACCTCGACAGTGTTGCCTACGCCTGTGCCAGCCGGTATTCGGGCAGCTATGTGGTGACATTGTCGGTCGACCAGGTAATGTTTTTGCAGCCGATCCACGTGGGCGAACTGGTCACGTTCCTGGCATCGATCAACTATACGGGGACGACTTCGATGGAAGTGGGCATCCGCGTGGTGACGGAAAATATCCAGCAGCGCCTGGTGCGCCATGCCAACAGCTGCTATTTCACGATGGTGGCAGTGGACGCCAACCGCAAGCCGGTGGCCGTGCCGCCCTTGGTGCTGGAAACGCCGGAACAGAAGGTGCGTTTCGAGCAGGCAAAATTGCGCAAGATGTCGCGCCAGAAAGTGTCGAAAAAATAGATCTGATTCAGATATGAAAAAACGGCCACCAGAGTGATCTGGTGGCCGTTTTCTATTGTTCGCTAGCCAAGCTGGAGCGATCCGTGATTAACGGTCGCCGTAGCTGCGGCGTGCGCCATCGGTGCTGCGCGGGTTCGAACCCTTGTAGCCGCCGCCGGCGCTCGGTGCGCCTTCCTTGCGTGGCGCGCCTGGCTTGCTGAACGTGCGCTGGCCCGGTTTCGCGCCGCCGCGGTTGTCGCCTGGTTTCCAGCCGCCTGGACGGGCGCTCGAACGTGGTGCCGAAGCGGTTTTCTTCGGCTCGAAGCCTTCGATCACGTTGACCGGGATCAGTTGCTTGGTGAAGCGTTCGATGCGCTTGACGTTCATGCTTTCAGCGTGGTTCACCAGCGAGATCGCCAGGCCATTGCGGCCAGCACGGCCGGTACGGCCGATGCGGTGAACGTAGTCTTCCGGGAACTTCGGCAGGTCGTAGTTGAACACGTGGGTGATGGTCGGCACGTCGATACCGCGGGCGGCAACGTCGGTGGCAACCAGCACTTTGACCTGGCCGCGGCGCATGCCGTCCAGGGTGCGGTTGCGCGCGCCCTGATGCATGTCGCCGTGCAAGGCGGCAGCCGAGAAACCGGCGATGTTCAGACGGTCGGCGATGGTGTCGGCGTCACGCTTGGTAGCGGTGAACACCACGGCCTGGTCCAGCGACTCGTCGCGCAGCAGGTGATCCAGCAGGCGATTCTTGTGCGACAGATCGTCGACGAAGTGGACGCGCTGGGTGATGTTTTCGTGCTTGTTGCTCGAGCTTGCCACCTGGATGACCAGCGGGTTTTTCGTGATGCGGCGCGCCATGTTGCCAACGACGCCGTCCAGCGTTGCCGAGAACAGCATGGTCTGGCGGCCTTCTGGCGTTGCTTCAACGATTTTTTCGATGTCGTCGATAAAGCCCATGTCCAGCATGCGGTCAGCTTCGTCCAGCACCAGGATTTCCAGTTGCGAGAAGTCGATCTTGCCCGAATCCATGTGGTCGATCAGACGGCCTGGGGTAGCGACCAGGATTTCCGGGTTCTTGGCCAGCAATTGCATCTGTTTCGGGTAAGGCATGCCGCCCAGGATCGACACAGCCTTGATGCGGCGGATGCCGGTGCTGTACTTGTCGGTATTGGTGGTCACTTGCAGGGCCAGCTCGCGGGTCGGGGTCAGCACCAGCATTTTTGGCTGGGCAGCCTTGAAGCGTGGACGCTCGCCGCGGGCGCGCGAAGCTTGCATTTCCTGGTTCGGCGTCTTGCCGGCGGCGCTTTGTTCGGCGCTGGCCAGTTTGTGCAGCGACGGCAGCATGAATGCCGCGGTCTTGCCCGAACCGGTCTGCGACGAGACCAGCAGGTCACGGCCTTCGATCGCGGCAGGAATCGCTTGCGACTGTACCGCGGTTGGCGCGGTGTAGCCCGATTCGGTCAGAGCGGCGATGATGGACGGATGCAGGCCTAAGGATTCAAATGTCATTCTTTTTCTTTCGTGAAAATCAGCGTTCTTGCAAAAAGCAGAACGCAAAATAGCAACGCCAACCAAAACGAAATGACTCAACTAAAAAGAAATTTCGGCACAAAAGCTTTGCGCCGGGACGGTGTCAGGTGCGACACACAAGGCGGGAGGGCTTTAATAAGCGGCATCGTGAGGATGCGCTAAGGCTTGCGAAGCTGCTAAATTTATAGTGCATTAGCTGCGGCAGGGAACATATTGCAGCGCACAACGACACTATACCGTATTTTCCACGGTTCTGCACGGTCTAAATCGCATTCGGTGCGGCAAGTATGGCAACGTGTCGTTTCCAGCAGCAAAAAACAACGCAGTTACCTGTTAGCGCAGCATGGCAACGATATCGGCAGGCAGCGGCGCCGCCATGGCCGCATCCCGGGCCAGATTGACCTGCATGGTTGCCTGCGCCAGTTCGATCAGGCTGTCTTGCAGTTCGTAGCTGCCCCTGGCCTGCAGCCAGGACAGCACCTGCGCCAGGCGCCAGATGGTGGTGCTGCCTTCATGCACGGGCGAGGGAAAGCTGTGGCGGTATTTGTTCATCAGCTTGTGCATGTTCTGCCGCGACAGCCCCAGCACCTGCGCCACGTCGGTCAGGCCGACAAAATCGGGCGAGGCTTCGACCAGTTGCGCTTCGGGAAGCGCTGCCTTGACGTCGGCCATGGCGCTGAGAACGGCTTGCCGCGCGCTGGCGGCGTCGCGCGTGAATTCCAGCGCCACCCGCCCTGCCTGGCCCAGGCCCGGCAAGGCGTCGTCGCAGCCGCCGGCTCCCAGCCGTTCGGCCACG
This sequence comes from Janthinobacterium sp., assembly GCF_031995485.1. NCBI lineage: Bacteria > Pseudomonadati > Pseudomonadota > Betaproteobacteria > Burkholderiales > Oxalobacteraceae > Janthinobacterium > Janthinobacterium sp. Next base: position 45,232 of record NZ_DAMAGB010000002.1, on the reverse strand, counting down.
GCGTCGAGGTCGGCGCCTTCGTCGGGCAGGCGATACTTGAGCGTGAAGATATAGTCCATTTGTTTACCCCTTGGCCTTGCGCATGATATCGAGGATCACCTTCTGCGCGGTACAGTGATCGACGACACGCCGCAGCGCGCGTGCATGATTGGTGGCATTTTTCGGCGTGCTCCAGATGCAGGCGATGCAGAATTCACCGCAGCGGCATTCGGCATCGTTCCAGGGACAATACATCTTGCCCCACGCATGGCTGCCCCCCATTTCCACGCGCCAGCCCTGGCTTTCCGCGTGGCGCAGCGCCGCTTCGATGTCCTTTTTGGGATGCGGGGAGCGAGCCATGGCATATCTCCAATGTAGTTCGATCTTCTTGGGTTGTCAAGTGACAACCGGGGAGTGCGGATCATCACTGCATCAGTCTGCTTCGCGATAATCGGCCATGATTTGCAAAATGATTTGCAAAAACGCCGCGATGACTTGTGTAAGTTGGCCAGGCAATGTAAAACCGGCCGCGACAGCTAAGCTGTGGCGGCCGGCGGGGCAGCGATGATGTGTCAGGCAGTGATCAGTGGCGTGCCTTGGCGCGGCTGTTGCCGCCGCCACGCTGGATGCGCGGCTTGACCAGCGAGATCGGTGCCTCTACCTTGCCACCCTTGGCGGCGCGGCGCACGTTCTTGAGCACGCGTTCCGGACGGTCCGCTTCGAACAGCATGGTGGCGTTGTCGGCGATCTCCTGGGTGATGTTCATGTTCATCGTGGCCGAAGTCTTCGGCACCAGGATGGTCGAACCGGCACGCAGGCGCATGCGCTGGGGAATATTGTTTGCCTGGCGCAGCACGTCGGCCGTGGTGCCGAATTTCGACGCCAGCGTTTCGATGCGTTCACGCGCATTGGTGATCTTGTGCGTGGTCCAGCTCGACAAGGCATGGCCCCATTGCGCCAGGTTGGTGGTGAACTTGGCGGCGTTTTCCTGCGGCAGCAAAATCTTGGTTTTTTCGCCACCGATGATGACCGGGCGGTTGAATTGCGGGTTCAGCGCCTTGAATTCGTCGGTCGACAGCTCGGCCAGCTGGGCCGCGACAGTGATGTCGATATCGCTGGTCTTGTCGATCGCCGTGAAGTAGGGCTGGTTGTCGACCACCGGCAGGCTCAGGCCATACTGGGCCGGATTGGCGATGATGTTTTTCACCGCCTGCAGCTTGGGCACGTAGTTGCGCGTCTCGGCCGGCATCAGATCGGCCAGGCTTTCGAAGTCGGTCGGCTTGCCCAGCGACTGGTTTTTCTTGATGGCGCGCTGCACCGAGCCTTCGCCCCAGTTGTAGGCGGCCAGGGCCAGCTGCCAGTCGCCAAACATGTCATACAGGCGCTGCAGATAGGTCAGCGCCGCATCGGTCGAGGCGATCACGCCGCGGCGGTCGTCCTTGAACATGGTTTGCTTGAGGTTGAAATCGCGTCCGGTGGCCGGCACGAATTGCCACAGGCCCGCCGCACTGGCGCTCGAAAACGCCTGCGGGTTGAAGGCGGATTCGATAAATGGCAGCAGGGCCAGTTCGGTCGGCATGCCGCGTTTTTCCAGTTCCTGCACCACGTGGAAGATATAGCGCGAGGCGCGCGCGGTGGTGCGGGCCAGATGGTCGGGGCGGGTGGCATACCAGTTGACGTGGTTGGCAACCAGCTGGTTGTTAATATCGGGAATCGCATAGCCGCTGCGGATGCGGCCCCAGACATCGGCTTCGCGCAGCGGATCGGAACTGTCGCTGAGATTTTTCATCAGGCGATCGGTCTTTTGCAGGCGGTTGTCGAGGGTGGGGAGTTTGGCCGTGACCTGGGCGGTCAGTGGAATCAAGGCAGGTGCGCTGCTGGCGACTGGTGCGTTATCGCTCTCAACACCGGTTTCGTACGCCTGGCTGAGGGCTGGCGCCAGGGCCAGGACCATTGCCGCCAGGGCGGTAGATTTAAAGGAGTTTTCGTGCATAGTGTTCCATTGTTGTCGTCGAAGAAACATCGGACTGACCCATGAGCAAGCAGCGAGTGTACGTATATCCACATGCCGGAGTCAAGAATTATGTCAGCTGGATGACAGTAAACTTGTCGAAGTTGGCAGAACAAACTAAGTTTCCATTCGTCAGTAATGCCATTATGACCAATAAAATTTGCCCGCAGCCAGATTCGGCCGTCTTTATAGCATAGGCAGGGCAGGGCCTGGCGCAAGCTTGGCAGCCACCGGGTATGAGCTTGCGCAAAGAGTGCGTACAATTTGGCTTTGGCCGGCGGCTACTTGCCGGCCACCTTCATCGATAGAGAGTCCTGCTTATGAATACCCCGCCGCGCCACGACGACGACCACGCCGTCATTATCGCCAACACCGTCGACTGGCTGGAAAAAGCCGTGATCGGCCTGAACCTGTGCCCGTTCGCCAAGGCCGTGCACGTGAAAAAACAGATCCGCTACGTGGTCTGCGATTCGAGCAATCCCGAGGATTTGCTGGCGATGCTGATGGACGAACTGCAGACGCTGGCCGATACCAGCCCGGAACAGATCGACACGACCCTGCTGATCCATCCGTATACGCTGAACGATTTCCTCGACTACAACGAGTTTCTCGACGTGGCCGACGCGGCGGTGGAGGACATGCATCTGGCGGGAGAATTGCAGGTGGCCAGTTTCCATCCGAACTATCAGTTTGCGGAAACGTTCGAGGACGACATCAGCAACTTTACCAACCGCTCGCCGTATCCGACCCTGCACCTGCTGCGCGAAGACAGCATCGAGCGCGCCGTGGAAGCGTTCCCGGAAGCGTCGGAAATTTTCGACAAGAATATCGCCACCCTGGAAAAGCTGGGGATTGAGGGCTGGGAAAAGCTCGGCCTGGCGAAGGCAGGCTGAGATGGCTGACGAGGTGCCAGCTGATTTGCCCGAGCGTCCCGACACGCCGTGCGTGGCCGTGTGCTCGACCACCTTCGATGAAATCTGCCGCGGCTGCGGGCGCAGCGTGGTCGAGGTGGCGCACTGGGTGTCGATGACGGCGGAGCAGAAAGAAGTCGTGTGGGTGCGTATTCTGGCGCAGGGGTATCCGCGCCGGAATACGTGATTTTTCAACCCACAGGCAACTGCCGGGGTCAGACCCGAAGGGTCCGACCCCTTGCTATCAATAACTGCCGATAAAGTCTTTTTTGCCGACTTCGACGCCGTTATGGCGCAGGATGTCGTATGCGGTCGTCGCATGGAAGAAGAAGTGCGGCAGCGCGTAGTGGAACAGATAGGTCTGGCCCGTGAAGTGCTTGGTCTTTTCGCCGCTGCCGGTGGTGATCGCACGCGTTTCGCTGCCTTCGATGTCGGCTTGCGGCAGGCTTTCCAGGAAAGCGATGGTTTTCACGATGCGCGCTTTCAGTTCGGCAAAGCTTTGTTCGGTGTCTTCATACGGCGGCACGGCCACGCCGGCCAGGCGCGCGCCGCAGCCCTTGGCGAAATCGGTGGCGATCTGGATCTGGCGCACGAAGGGCAGCATGTCCGGGAACAGGCGGAATTGCAGCAGCGCGTTCGGATCGATTTTCTTGTCCTGCGCATGCGTTTCTGCCTTGTCCAGGATAGCGGCCAGGCTGCCCAGGATTTGCTTGAAGACGGGAATCGATGCGGAGTGGATGGAGAAGGTCATGGTTATTCCTCTATATAAAGTGGCGCGATGATAGCAAGGCGCGGCCATTTCTGCTGGGCCGTGTGGTTTCTGGTACAGATTCAGGGCGGCAATGCGGGTAGATGTGACTTTCTGTGCATTTTGCATGCATAATTGCCGTTAGAAAATTCCTCCCGCCGCCTGAATCCCCCGTAAAGCCCGATGACCGCTTGCATGACCTTTACAGTACCGTGCCTGCATGGCTAATTCCCCCTTTCGCCGCTGGCTGTCCAGCCTCCGTACGTTGTATGGCTCGTCGATCTATGGCGCGCTGCTGCTGGTGGTATTGGGCGGCCTGGTGGTGCCGGCCCTGATCGGCAGCTATCTGCTGGTCGGCGTGCACGAGCGCCAGTCGGCGCGCACCAGCCTGAATGAAGCGTTGCAGCGCAATGCCGACATCCTGGCGCTGGGCATGCAGGAATCGTTATGGAACATGAACGCCGAATCGGCCCAGTCGCTGGTCGAGTCGGTGATGCGCGACCGCGCCGTGCTGCTGGTGCAGGTGGTGGGCCAGGCCGACACGGAATTCATGCGCCTGCAGGCGCCGCAGCGCCCGGTCGGCAATGTCTACCGGGCCGAACGCGATATCGCCGTGCGCGGCGAGCGCATCGGCCATGTGGTGGTGGAGATGGACGATGCGCGCAGCCAGCAGGAACTGCGCGAAAAGCAGATCGCCTATATTTTCGTGCTTGGCGCGCAACTGGCCATATCGATGGCGCTGATCGTGCTGTTCATGAATCGCCGCCTGCTGGGACCGCTGCGCCGCCTGATGCGCTTTTCCGACCGCCTCTCGCATGGGGACTTCGACACGCGCCTGGAAGCGGGCGGCAACGACGAGCTGGGCCGGCTGGCCGCGCAGCTCGAACAGATGCGCGCCGCCATCCGCCAGCTGTTCGAAGATATCGGCCAGCGCGAAGAGCGCTTTCGCACCATCGTCACGCAGGTGCCGGGCGCCGTGTTCCGCTACCGGCCCGACGGCCCCATCGATTTCATCAGCGATGCGATCGAAGAGATCGTTGGCTACACGGCCAGCCAGCTGATGCGCAGCAACACGCACGCCTGGGTCGACCTGATCTGTCCGGAAGACCGCCGCATGCACCGGCGCGCCGTCAAGCAGGCGGTGGGCGCGATGCAGCCGTATGCACTCGAGTACCGCATCATCGACGCGGTCGGCACCGAGCGCTGGGTGGCCGAGAACGGCCAGCCGCAGGCCGGGCCGCAGGGCCTGGTGTGGGTGGACGGCATCATCGCCGACATCAGCCAGCGCAAGCACCATGAAATGCGCATCGAGGCCCTGCTGACCGAGCAGAGCGCGATTCTCGACAATGTAATGTTCGGCGTGATGTTCGTGCGCAACCGCCGCATCGTCTCCGTCAACCGCCGCTGCGAAGAGCTGTTCGGCTATGGCCATGGCGGCATGACGGGCAGCTCGACCGCCATCGTGTTCCCGACCCAGTATGAGTTCGAGGAAGCGGGCGAGCGCCAGTACCCGGCGCTGGCGGCCGGCGGCGACTTCAGCGAAGAGCGCCACTACCGGCGCCAGGACGGCAGCCTGTTCTGGGCGCTGGTCAGCGGCTGTGCGCTCGATCCGCTGCGTCCCGGCGAAGGCAGCATCTGGGTGTATGCCGACATTACCGCGCGCAAGGAAGCCGAGGAAAAACTGCGCCTGTCGGCCACCGTGCTCGAACATATCGCCGACGCCGTGATGGTGGTCGACATCGAGGGCGTGATTGTCGCCGTAAATCCCGCCTTTACGCAGATCACCGGCTATACCGAGGCCGAAGCGGTCGGCCAGCATTCCTCGCTGACGCGCTCCGGGCGCCACGATGAGCTGTTCTACCAGACCATGTGGGATGAACTGATCGCCTCCGGTTTCTGGCGCGGCGAGATCTGGCGCCGCAGGAAAAACGGCGAGATCTACCTGGAATGGCTGACCATCAGCGCCGTGCGCGATACGCGCGCGCTGACCACCCATTACGTGGGCGTGTGCAGCGATATCACCGTCATCAAGCAGGCGCAGGAAAAGCTCGACCACCTGGCGCACCACGATCCGCTCACTGCGCTGCCGAACCGGCTGCTGTTCCACGACCGCCTGCAGCACGCCTTGCAGCGCGCCACCCGCGACGAGGAGCAGCTGGCGATCCTGTTCATCGACCTGGACCGCTTCAAGAACGTCAACGACACGCTGGGCCACCATATCGGCGACGAATTGCTGCAGCAGGTGGCCGCCCAGCTGTCGGCCCGCCTGCGCGACGGCGACACGCTGGCGCGCCTGGGCGGCGACGAATTCATCGTGCTGCTGGAAAAAGTCGATGGCCAGTATGGTGCGACCCAGGTGGCGGAAAAACTGGTGACCATGTTCGAGCAGCCATTCCTGGTGGCCGGCCATGAATTGTTCGTCACCTGCAGCGTGGGCGTGAGCCTGTTCCCTGGCGATGCGCAGGACCTGAACATGTTGATCCGCAATGCCGACGTGGCCATGTACCAGGCCAAGGCGCGCGGACGCAATGGCTACCGCTTCTATGCGCCGTCGATGACGGGCGAGGGCATCGAGCGCCTGCGCCTGGAAACCTTTTTGCGCCGCTCGATCGAGAAGAACGAGATTTTCCTCAACTACCAGCCGCAGGTGGAAATCGACACGGGCCGCCTGGTCGGCGTCGAGGCACTGGTGCGCTGGAACCATCCCGAGCTGGGGTTGATTGCGCCGGCGCGTTTCATTCCGCTGGCCGAAGACAGCGGCTTTATCAACCAGCTGGGCAAATGGGTGCTCGACGAGGCGTGCCGCCAGATGATGCGCTGGCAGGAGCAGGGCCTGCGCGTGCCGAAGATTGCCGTCAACCTGTCGGTCAAGCAGTTCGAGCGCGGCAGCATCGCCGGCATGGTCGCCGCGATTCTGGCGGAAACCGGACTCGAGCCGCAGCGCCTGCAGCTGGAAGTGACCGAGTCGGTGATCATGAACACGGGCGACGCGCTCGGCTTCATCAACGACCTGCACGCGATCGGCGTGGGGCTGGCCATCGACGACTTCGGCACCGGCTATTCCTCGCTGGCCTACCTGAAGCAGTTGCCGGTGCAGACGCTGAAAATCGACCGCTCCTTCATCAAGGATATCTCGACCGACGCCAACGACGAAGCGATCGCGATCGCCATCATCCAGCTCGGCAAGAGCATGCATCTGTCGGTAATTGCCGAAGGCGTCGAGACGCAGGAGCAGGCCGCCTTCCTGCTGCGCCACGGCTGCAAACTGGCGCAGGGATATTTTTACAGCAAGCCGGTGCTGGCGCAGGACATGTTTGAACGCTGGCGCGACAACTGATTTATACAAGACGGGACATCCATGGCTGACTCCACACCGACCGCACGCCGGCGCTTTCTGCTCAAAGGCCTGGGCCTGGGCGTGGCCGGCGCCGGCGCGCTGGTGCTGGGCTGGGGCGTGCTGCCGCCGCGCCAGCGCCTGCATGGCAGCACGCCGCTGCCGCTCGAGGATGGCGCCGTGGCGCTGAATGGCTGGCTGGCGATCCGGCCGGACGGCAGGGTGGTGCTGGCCATGCCGCGCAGCGAAATGGGGCAGGGCGTGCATACGGCGCTGGCCATGCTGGTGGCCGAGGAACTCGACGTGCCGCTCGCATCGATCAGCCTGATGCAGGCGCCGATCGACAAGATCTTCGGCAATCTCGCCATGCTGGCCGACGGCCTGCCGTTCCATCCGGACGACCAGGGGACGCTGAAAAAGCTGGCGCACTGGACGGTCATCAAGGCGGCGCGCGAACTGGGCGTGATCGTTACCGGCGGTTCGTCCAGCATCAAGGATGGCTGGCAGCCGATGCGCGAAGCGGGCGCCTGCGCGCGCGCCATGCTGCTGCAGGCCGCGGCGGCGCAGTGGCAGGTACCGGCAGCCCGATGCCGCACCGAAGCAGGCGAGGTGGTCCATCCGGACGGACGGCGCGCCAGCTACGCCAGCCTGGCGCGGCAGGCGGCCGCGTTGGACCCGGGCGCGCCGGTGCTCAAGTCGCCGAAAGACTTCAAACTGATCGGCAAGACCACGCCGCGCACGGACACGCCGTCGAAAACCGATGGCAGCGCCATCTTCGGCATCGATGCCCGCCCGCCGGGCATGCTGTACGCGGCGCTGCACCTGCCGCGCCGGCTCGGCGATACGCTGTCCTCGTTCGATGCCGCGCCGGTGCTGGCGATGCCGGGCGTGAAAAAAGTGCTGGACCTGACGCCGGCGCTGGGCCAGCGCAGCGAGTCCTGCGCCGCGGTGGTGGCCGATACCTGGTGGCGCGCCAAACAGGCCGCTGCCGTGCTGCCCACGCAGTGGCGGGCCGGTGCGCAATCGAAGCTGTCGAGCGCCGACATTGATGCGCAGTTCGCCACGCTGCTCGACACCGAATCCGGCCATGTGTATCACGCCAGCGGGGAGGTGGAAGGCAAACAGGCCCAGGCGCTGCGCGAAGTAAAGGCCGAATACAGCGCACCGTTCCTGGCCCATGCCGCAATGGAGCCGGTCAACTGCACCGCACAGGTCAGGGACGGCAAGGTGCATCTGTGGGCCTCGACCCAGGCGCCGGGCATTGCGGTGGACGTGGCGGCCAGGGTGGCCGGCGTCGACGCGGCAGATGTCACGATCGAGGTGCTGCTGCTTGGCGGCGGTTTCGGCCGCCGGCTGGAAGTGGACATGGTGGCGCAGGCGGTGGCCATTGCGCTGCAGTGCGATGGCGCGCCGGTGCAGCTGATCTGGACGCGCGAACAGGACACCATGCACGATATGTACCGGCCAGCCGCGCGGGCGCGCTTTGCCGCGCGGCTTGACGCGCAGGGCCGCATCGCCTCCTGGGACAACAAATCGGTCAGCGCCTCGATCACGCACCAGTATTTGCAGCGCAATTTCGGCCTGCCCGGCATGGGGCCTGACAAGACCACGGCCGAGGGCGAATTCGACATGCCCTACGAGATCGCCAACCAGCGCATCGCCCATGTGATTGCCGACAGCCTGGTTCCGGTCGGCTACTGGCGTTCGGTGGGCCACTCGCACAATGCGTTTTTCAAAGAAAGTTTTATCGATGAACTGGCGCATGCTGCCGGCAAGGACAGCGTCGCCTTCCGCCGCGCCATGCTGGTCAGCCATCCGCGCCACCTGGCCGTGCTGGACGCCGCCGTGGCGCGCGCCGGCACTGCGCCGCCCGGCCATGCGCACGGCGTGGCGCTGCACCAGTCGTTCGGCAGCATTGTCGCGCAAGTGGCACAGGTGGCGCTGGAAGACGGCGAAATCCGCGTGCGGCGCGTGGTATGCGCCATCGATTGCGGGATTGCCGTCAATCCGAACATTATCGCGCAGCAGATGGAGTCAAGCGTGCTGTTCGGCCTGTCGGCGGCGCTGGGCGGCGAGATCACTTACAAGGAAGGGCGGGTGGAGCAGGGCAATTTCCACGACTATCCGGTGCTGCGCATGGGGCAGGCGCCCCAGGTGGAGACCATCATTATCGCCAGCGCCGCCCATCCCGAAGGTGTCGGCGAGCCCGGCACGCCGCCGATTGCGCCGGCGGTAGCCAATGCGCTGTTTGTCTTGACGGGAAAACGGCTGCGCAGCCTGCCTTTGCGGCTGGGCTAAAAGGCTCAGGCGGCTGCCAGCATGCTGCGCAGATTGTTGTCGCGCTGCCAGCTGCGCCGCTCTTCGGTGCTGGTCGACAGCGCCGCCAGTTCATGCGCGCTCAATGCCTGCTGCGCCTGCACCATGCGGTGCGCCAGGCCGCCGTCCGGCAGCACGGTGCCGAAAAACGCCACATGATCGTCCTGCTGGATCAGCAGGGTCGGGAAGTTCTCGATATCGAGCTCGCCCACCACGTCGGACTGGTCTTCGATATCGACCCAGACAAACAGCTTGTCCGGATGGCGCGCGGCCAGTTCCTCGAACGTATTGCGGTAGGTGGCACAGGTGCCGCACCACTGCGCGCACAGGCAGGCCACGATCCAGCGCGGGCCGGCCAGCTGTGCCGCGATCTCGGCGCGGTTGTCGGTAGTTAAGGTCAGGCTATGCATGTCTTGGTAGCATTGTGTGCAGATGGCGCTTGCGCCGATGCGCGTATTCTACCGTGCCGGGGCCGGGCCGTCCTGGCAACTGCCGGGCTGGTTTGAGCGGTTTTTTGATACCAGGGCAGTTTCTGGTGGATAATGCTGGTAATTGCGCGCTGATTACGCTGGTCCATGCTGTTTCCTGGTCCGGCAGCCTGACCCTCCCAGTCTGTTTCCATGCTCTGCCCGGTGTAAGCGCAGCCCCACATTTACTTTATTTTATGGAATTGCCAGCTTATGTTGAGTTACCGCCACGCCTTTCACGCGGGTAATCACGCCGATGTCTTGAAGCATTATGTGCAGATTCAGTTGTTGCAGTACCTGAATCAAAAAGATACCGCCTACAGTTATATCGATACCCATTCCGGCGCCGGCGTGTATGCGCTCGACGGCGGCTATGCCTCGAAAAACGCCGAGTACGAGACCGGTATTGCCCCGCTGTGGGACCGTACCGACCTGCCGGCCTCGCTGGCCGAGTATCTCAAGCTGATCAAGGAAATGAATCCGAGCGGCAAGATGCGCTACTACCCAGGTTCGCCGTACTGCGCCGACCAGGTCAGCCGCGAGCAGGACCGTTTGCGCCTGTTCGAGCTGCATCCGGCCGACGCCAAGATCCTGGCCGACAATTTCCGCAAGGTCGAAGCGCATGCGCTGGCCCAGGGCGAGCGTCCGGCCGTGCGCGGCAAGCGCGTCATCATCACAAAGGCCGACGGCTTCCAGAGCCTGAAAGCGCTGCTGCCGCCGCCGTCGCGCCGCGCGCTGGTGCTGATCGACCCGCCGTATGAAGACAAGATGGACTACCGCAAGGTCAAGGACACGCTGGCCGACGCGCTGGTGCGCTTTCCATCGGGCATCTATGCGGTCTGGTATCCGGTGCTGCAGCGCATGGAATCGCGCCAGTTCGCCGACAAGCTCAAGCAGCTGCCGGCAACCGAGTGGCTGCACGTGACCCTGACCGTCAACACGCCGTCGCCGGATGGCTTCGGCCTGCACAGCAGCGGCATGTTCATCCTCAACCCGCCGTACACGCTGGAACCGATGTTGCGCGAAGTCATGCCCTATCTGGTCAAGGTGCTGGGCCGCGATGACGGCGCCAAATTCGTGCTGGAAACGGGCAAGGGCGGCGTCAGGAATACCGGCACGCGCCGCGTCTGATCAGGCTGCGCGGCGCACAGCGTGCGCTGTAGCACATAGTTTTACCAGGCGCGGGACTATACTGGGTGCGGGTCGGCAAGCGCCGGCCCAGGCCCTGCCGCAGCCTGAAGGCGGCCCTCATACACGGGCTGTTCCATGAATACTTCCTTGCCAACGGCGAATTCTTCGCTGCACGATTTCTTTCTCGCCCGCCAGCCCATCCTGAACCGCGACCAGCGCCTGGTCGCCTATGAACTGCTGTTTCGCGGCACCGCCGAGAACCAGGCGGTGATTGTCGGCGATCCCGTCGCCGCGACCGCCACCGTGATCGCGCACGCGTCCGACCTGGGCATGGAGCAGGTGGTAGGGCTGCAGCTGGCCTTTATCAATGTCGACGAGGTGGCGCTGATGAGCGACTTCATCGGCTTCCTGCCGCATCACCGCGTGGTGCTGGAAATCCTGGAAACTGTGCGTCCCACGCCGGCCCTGCTGGCGCGGATCAGCGAGCTGCGCCACGCCGGCTTTCGCTTTGCGCTCGACGACGTGGTGCTCGATACGGCCGACGTGCAGCAGCTGCTGCCGCTGGTCGATGTGATCAAGGTCGATATCGCCCAGCTGGCGCCCGATGAATTGCCGCGGCTGGCGCGGGTGCTGGCGGTGTCGCGCAAAAAACTGCTGGCCGAAAAAGTCGAGACGGTGCAGCAGTTCGAGCAGTGCCTGGCGCTCGGCTTTGATTTTTTTCAGGGCTATTATTTTGCGCGGCCCGTGATTCTGAGCGGCAAGCGCATGTCGGCCTCCGAGCTGGCCATCCTGCACCTGCTCGAACTGATACAGGGCAATGCCGACAACCGCGAACTGGAGCGCTGCATCAAGCATGATGCCATGATCAGCCTGAACCTGTTGCGCCTGGTTAATACGCCGGCCGTCAGCGGCGGCGTGCGCGTCGATACCCTGGGCCAGGCCTTGTTGCTGCTGGGGCGGCGCCAGTTGCAGCGCTGGCTGCAGATCTTGCTATATGTCAAGCCGGGGACATCGGCACAGTTCACCTCGCCGCTGCTGCAACTGGCCACCACGCGCGGCAAGCTGCTCGAACTGATGACGGAAAAACTGCGCCCGGGCCAGCATCAATATGCGGACATCGGTTTTACGGTGGGCATCATGTCGCTGATGGACACGCTGTTCTCCATGCAGATGAGTGAAGTCATCAGCAGCATCCGCGTGAACAGCAAGGTCAGCGACGCGCTGCTGTTCCGCCATGGCGAGCTGGGCAGCATGCTGGCGCTGGTCGAGCAGGTCGAACAGGCCGACGGCGGCCCGGCCACCATGGCCATGCTGGAACAGCTGCACCTGTCGGAAAGCGAGCTGACGGCGATCCAGGTGGCCGCCTATGCCTGGGTCAACGATTACGTGCACGGCATCTCCAGGACGGTGCATTAAATCTATTGGCCCAGCAGCAGGAATACGGTCGGCTTCTTGTGGAAGTCCGGTGCCTTGCCGGCCGCCAGCAGCTTCTTCCATTGCCCGCCATTGTGGGTCTGGATGCTTTCCGTCTCCAGGCTGAGGTCGGTCGCCACGCAGATCAGGGTCGATGGCTGGCATTGCGCCACCAGCGCTTCGAGCATGGCGGCGTTGCGGTACGGCGTTTCAATAAACAGCTGGGTCTGCTTTTCGTTGCGCGAGCGGCTTTCCAGTTCCTTGATGCGCTTGCTGCGCAGCGCGGCATCGGTGGGCAGGTAGCCGTTGAAGGCAAAGCTCTGGCCGTTCAGGCCGCTTGCCATCACGGCCAGCAGGAGCGACGACGGCCCCACCAGCGGGCGCACCTTGACGCCATGCTGATGCGCCAGGCGCACCAGGTCGGCGCCCGGGTCGGCCACCGCCGGCACGCCCGCTTCCGACACCAGGCCCGCATCGCGTCCGGCCAGCAGCGGCGCCAGCAGGCCGGCCAGCGCCTGCGCCGGCGTATTGACGTTCAGTTCGGAAATCGTGATTTCCTGCAAGGGTTTGGCCAGAGGATGCTTCGCGGCTATCAGCTTCAGGAAGGCGCGCGCCGTCTTGGCGTTTTCGGCCACGAAATAATCGAGCTGCGAGGTCATCTGCCGCACCTGCTCGGGAATGATGTGGGCCAGCGCATCGGCCGGGCCGTCGGACAGGCCGAGGTGGTTGGGGATCAGGTAAAGGGTGCCGGTCATGGAAAATTCTTGTTAAATGGTAAAAAACGCCACGCCCGCGCGGCGCAGCATGCCGGTCAGGGCGATCAGCGGCAGGCCGGTCAGGGCGGTGGGGTCGCTCGTGTTGATGCTGTCGAGAATGGCAATGCCCAGTCCTTCGTTCTTGGCGCTGCCGGCGCAGTCGTACGGCTGTTCGATGCGCAGATAGGCATCGAGCTCGGCGTCCGGCAGGTCGCGCACGGTGACCAGGGTCTGGATATCCTCGACTTCGGCCGTGGCGAGCGCCTGGCGGCCGTCCAGCAGGCACAGCGCCGTATGAAAGATCACTTCGCGCCCGCGCATGGTCTGCAGCTGGCGCAGGGCATTGTCGTGGTTGCCCGGCTTGCCGATCTGCGCGCCATCGAGTGTGGCGACCTGGTCGGAGCCGATCACCAGGCTGCCGGGAAAGCGGTCGAGCACCGCCTGCGCCTTGGCCTGGGCCAGGCGCAGCGCAGTGGCGCTGGGACTTTCACCGGGCAGCGGGCTTTCATCGAGGTCGGGCACGGCGACCTCGAACGGCAGGCGCAAGCGTGACAGAAGTTCCTTGCGATAGGCGGAACTCGATGCAAGAATCAAGCGCAATGGGGCGGAAGTTGGTATCATTCGAGTCTGGAAAGCGGCTGGCAAGGCCGCCAGTGTAGTCTGTCGCAGCGTTGCAGGGCAATGCTGCTGGCAATTGCCGCCATGTCCGCCTCTGAAATGGCCTGCCTGACATCAAAAAAATGCAACAGGCTTTGACTCCTGCTTGAAAACCCTGTTATGATCGCTGGTTTTCCGGGGAAATTTTCTGCCAATGAATGCTTTTGTGATCGACGCCTTTGATTTTTGTCGTATCAGCGGGAGCCGCGAGGGTGTCACTCCTGTCGCTGAAATGACCCGGTTGACCAAGGACTGTGCAGATGATTCCGGCGATATCGCCTGGAAGATCGCCGGCAGCACCAGCAAGCTGGGCTACCCGCAGCTGACCTTGTCGGTCAACGGCACCGTTCAGCTGGTATGCCAGCGCTGCCTGGCTCCGTTTGCTTACGATATCGATTCTTCGACAGTGTTAATGCTTGGCAAGGATGACGAGCATGCGGACGAGATCGAAGAAATCATCGACGATGAGTCGATCGACGTGATCGTCGGCAGCCGCAGCATGGATGCCGCGGCCCTGATCGAAGATGAAGCCTTGCTGGCCCTGCCGCAGGTACCCAAACATGACGTCTGCCCCGATACGGCGCAGCTCGATGCTCTCAAGACTGAAAAGAAGTCGCCGTTTGCGGCACTGAAAGACTTGAAGCCAGAATAAGCAGTAGCAGTTACAGGAGGTCTCAACAACCATGGCGAGCGTTCGGCGCATCAGGTTTGCGGGATTTTCGCTTAGAAGAACGTGTCAAACGCGTGTAGTAATCGAGTATGGCAATGTGTAGTGAAACGTAGCATGAAATAAACGATGTCGGTACCGGCTGTTTTCGGATGGTCTTTGCCGCTGGGATACTCGATTAGCATGTATTTGCCAATCGATTGTGCTAAAATTTTAGAACTTATGTATTAGGAGTCATCATGGCAGTTCAACAGAACAAGAAAACCCCTTCCAAGCGCGGCATGCACCGTTCGCACGACTTCCTGGTCGCGCCGCAATTGAGCGTCGAGCCAGTTACCGGCGAAACACACATGCGTCACCATATCAGCCCTAACGGCTTCTATCGTGGCCGTAAAGTGTTGAAGACCAAAAACGACGAGTAATCGACGTTTTGTTGGGTAAGATGAAAGCGGTGTTGCGTTGGTTTTTCGGCGTGGCGCCGCTTCTTCTTTTTTATCGGCTGCAATTCATCTTGCGCACCGTCATTTTGAATCACGCTGACCAGGTGCGAGCATCCCTGCAGCTACAGTCCGATTCACATCTTGCCGCAAGCCCGCAGCGGTACTGAATCAAACCAAATGACAATCAAAATTTCTATCGACTGCATGGGCGGAGATCACGGTCCCTCAGTCACTATTCCTGCAGCAATTTCCTTCATCGAACACGAGCCTGACGCTGAACTGATCCTGGTGGGATTGGAAGACGTGATCCGCGCCGAGCTGAAAAAGCACAAAGCCGACACGCATCCGCGCCTGTCGATCTTGCATGCCTCCGAACAAGTTACCATGGACGATCCGCTCGAAGTGGCCCTGCGCCGCAAGAAGGATTCGTCGATGCGCGTGGCCATTGAACAGGTCAAGAGCGGCGCGGCGCAAGCCTGCGTCTCCGCCGGCAATACCGGCGCCTTGATGGCTGTCTCGCGCTATGTCCTGAAAACCATGTCGGGCGTCGACCGTCCGGCCATCTGCAGCATCCTGCCGAATCAGAAAAACGGTCCGACCTACATGCTGGACCTGGGCGCCAACGTCGATTGCGAACCGCATCATTTGCACCAGTTCGCCATCATGGGGTCGGTGCTGGTGTCCGCCATGGAAAACATAGCGCGCCCCACCATCGGCCTGCTCAACGTCGGTACGGAAGATATCAAGGGCAACGAGGTGGTGAAGCTGACCGCCAAGCTGCTGCAGGCCGACCACGAGCGTGGCGCGCTGAACTTCCATGGCAACGTCGAAGGCAATGACATCTTCAAGGGCACCACCGATATCGTGGTCTGCGACGGCTTTGTCGGCAACGTCACGCTGAAGGCCATCGAAGGCCTGGCGCGCTTCGTGAAGGACGTCCTCACTTCCGAATTCAAGCGCAATCCGGTCACCATGCTCGGTGCGCTGATCGCGCGTGGCGCATTGAAAGCCATCACGAACCGTTTGAACCCTTCGCGCTACAACGGCGCCAGCCTGCTGGGCCTGCGCGGCCTGGTAATCAAAAGCCATGGCGGCGCCGACGCCTATTCGTTCGAATGGGCCTTGCGCCGCGCCTATGATGCGGCAAAGAACGACGTGCAGGCCCACCTGGCCAGCATGATCGCCGAGCTGATGCCGCGCACGCCAGTGGCGGAAGAACCTACATCAACAAGCTCTACCATTTAGTGGATGGGTAAGCATGACTATCGCAAGCAAGATCTACAGCAAGATTATCGGTACCGGCAGCTATCTGCCGGAGAAGCGCGTCACCAACCAGGATCTGACTGACCAGCTCGCTGCCAAGGGCATCGAGACCTCGGATGAGTGGATCGTCTCGCGCAGCGGCATCTCGGCGCGCCATTATGCGGCTCCGACGCAAAATTCCTCGGACCTGGGTGTCGAAGCGGCCAAAAAGGCGCTGGAGATGGCCGGTCTCGACGGCAACGACCTGGACCTGATCATCGTCGCCAGCTCGACCCCCGACTTCTTCGGCAGCTTCCCCAGCACCGCCTGCATCGTGCAGAACAAGCTGGGCATCACCAACAACTGCGCCGCGGTCGACGTGCAGGCCGTCTGCAGCGGCTTCGTCTACGCGGTCGCCACCGCCGACAGCTTCATCCAGTCGGGCATGCACAAGAACGTGCTGGTGATCGGCGCCGAAGTGTTTTCGCGTATTTTGAATTTCGACGACCGCGGCACCTGCGTGCTGTTCGGCGACGGCGCCGGCGCCATCGTCATGACGGCGTCCGAAGAACCCGGCATCCTGGCCACCAAACTGCATGCCGACGGCCGCCACTCGAACATCCTCAGCGTACCCGGCAGCCTGGCTGGCGGCGCGCTCGACGGCAGCGCCTTTTTGTACATGGATGGTCCGGCCGTGTTCAAGCTGGCCGTCTCGGTGCTGGAAAAAGTCGCGCATGAAGCTTTGGCCCACGCCAGCATGACGTCCGACCAGATCGACTGGCTGATTCCGCACCAGGCCAATATCCGCATCATGAACAGCACCGCCAAAAAACTCGGCTTGCCGCTGGAAAAGATGGTCGTTACCGTCGACCAGCACGGCAACACCTCGGCCGCCTCGATCCCGCTGGCGCTCGACATCGCCGTGCGCGACGGCCGCGTCAAGAAGGGCGACAATGTCATGATGGAAGGCGTGGGCGGCGGCTTTACCTGGGGCGCCGTGCTGGCCAGAATGTAAGCTGCAACACTATAAAAAACGGAGTCGACATGACACAATTTGCATTTGTTTTTCCAGGCCAGGGCTCGCAAGCGATCGCGATGCTCGATGGTTTCGCCGGCAATCCGGTGGTGGCGCAAACCGTGGCCGAAGCGTCCGATGCGCTGCAATTCGACCTGGGCAAGCTGATTGCCGAAGGTCCGAAGGAAGAGCTGGACCTGACCACCAATACCCAGCCCGTGATGCTGACGGCGGCGGTAGCGTTTTACCGCGCCTGGCTGGCGGCCGGCGGCCCGCTGCCGAGCGTGGTGGCCGGTCACAGCCTCGGTGAATACTCGGCGCTGGTCGCCGCCGGCGTGATCGATTTCAAGGACGCCGTGCCGCTGGTGCGTTTCCGCGCGCAGGCGATGCAGGAAGCCGTGCCGGTCGGGCAGGGCACCATGGCAGTGGTGCTGGGCCTGTCGGATGACGACGTGCGCGCCGCCTGTGCGGAAGCCGCGGCGGAAAACCCGGCCCTGGTGGTCGAACCCGTCAACTTCAATGCGCCGGCACAAGTGGTGATCGCCGGCCATACGGCTGCGGTCGAGCGCGCCTGCGAACTGGCCAAGGCAAAAGGCGCCAAGCGCGCCATGAAGCTGCCGGTATCGGCGCCATTCCACTCGTCGCTGCTGAAACCGGCGTCGGACCGCCTGCGCGACTACATGGCCGAGCTGCAATTCAATGCGCCGCAGATCGCGCTGATCAATAACGTCGATGTCGCGATTGTCAATGACGTGGCCGGTATTAAAGATGCGCTGGTGCGCCAGGCGGCCAGCCCGGTGCGCTGGGTCGAGACCATGCAGAAGGTCGCGGCCGACGGCATCACCCAGGTAATCGAATGCGGTCCGGGCAAGGTCCTGATGGGTCTGGCCAAGCGCATCGATCCGGTGCTGGTGGGCGACGCCATCGTCGACCAGGCCTCGCTCGAACGCATTTTGACGCAGCTCAAGTAAACCAGCCGCTGGCACGCATGTCTTGCCGCCGGCAGCCATATTGAAGGATATTCATGAATTTAACCAATCAAGTCGTGCTGGTCACGGGCGCTTCGCGCGGCATCGGCCGCGCCATTGCCACCGAACTGGGCAAACAGGGCGCCACCGTGGTCGGCACCGCCACCTCGGATGCCGGCGCGCAGGCGATCACCGATTACCTGGCCGCCGAAGGCGTGACGGGCAAGGGCGTGGTCCTGAACGTGACCGATGCGGCGCGCTGCGCCGCGGTAGTCGACGAAGTGCAGAAAACCTACGGCAGCCTGTCGATCCTGGTCAACAATGCGGGCATCACGCAGGACCAGCTGGCCATGCGCATGAAGGACGAAGAGTGGGACAACGTCATCACCACCAATCTGTCGGCCGTCGGCCGCCTGTCGCGCGCGGTACTGCGCGGCATGATGAAAGCCAAGGCTGGGCGTATCATTAACATCACCTCGGTGGTGGCATCGTCGGGCAATCCGGGCCAGATGAATTACGCGGCGGCCAAGGCCGGCGTGGAAGGCATGAGCCGCGCGCTGGCGCGTGAAATCGGCAGCCGCAACATCACGGTCAACTGCATCGCTCCCGGTTTTATCGATACCGACATGACCAAGGCATTGAGCGAAGAGCAGCACGCGGCATTGCTGACGCAAATCCCGCTGTCGCGCCTGGGCAAGCCGGAAGACGTGGCTGCCGCCGTGGCGTTCCTGGCGTCGCCGCAAGCGGCCTATATCACGGGCACCACCCTGCATGTGAATGGCGGCATGTACATGAATTGATGCGTACACTGGACGAAACACCGGTTTGTGGCACGATGTGCAACTGGTTTTTGGCTATAATCGCATCTTTTAGCAGCAGCTTCGGTCGAATTAGCAGCAGACACCGAAATTAGTATTCGGACGCGCAAACCTGATAAAATGCGCGCACTTTCCGTAACACACACTTTGGAGCCATAACATGTCGGATATCGAACAACGCGTTAAGAAAATCGTCGCTGAGCAACTGGGCGTTGCAGAAGCAGACATCAAAATCGAATCCTCTTTCGTCGACGATCTCGGCGCCGATTCCCTGGACACCGTGGAACTGGTGATGGCCCTGGAAGACGAATTCGAAATGGAAATCCCTGACGAACAAGCTGAAAAAATCACCACCGTGAAACAGGCGATCGACTACGCCACCGCCAACGTCAAGGCCTAAGCCTGTCTGACCGACTTCAGGAGAATCGCTTGAGCCGTTCTAAAAACCGTCGCGTTGTTGTCACCGGCCTGGGCTGCGTTTCACCTGTCGGCAATACTATTGCCGATGCGTGGGGCGCCATCATCGAAGGCAAATCGGGCATAGCCACGATTACCAAGTTCGATGCACAGCCATTCACCACGCATTTTGCCGGTGAAGTCAAAGGCTTCAATATCGAAGAGTATATCTCCGGTAAGGAAGCCCGCCACATGGATACCTTTATCCATTACGGCATGGCTGCGGGCATCCAGGCGATGCAGGATTCCGGTCTGGAAGTGACCGAGGAAAACGCCGAGCGTATCGGCGTGATCATCGGTTCGGGTATCGGTGGCCTGCCGCTGATCGAAGAGACCAAGTCCGAGTACGAGAAGCGCGGTCCGCGCCGCATCTCGCCATTTTTCGTGCCTGCCTCGATCATTAACATGATCTCTGGCAACCTTTCGATCAAATATGGTCTGAAGGGCCCGAACCTGGCGATTGTCACGGCGTGTACCACCGGCTTGCACAGCATCGGCGCAGCAGCACGCATGATCGAATACGGCGACGCCGACGTCATGATTGCAGGCGGTGCCGAATCGACTGTCTCGCCGCTGGGACTGGGCGGTTTCGCCTCGGCACGCGCTCTGTCGACCCGCAACGACGATCCGGCAACGGCGTCGCGTCCGTGGGATACCGACCGCGACGGCTTCGTGTTGGGCGAGGGTGCTGGCGTGATGGTGCTGGAAGATTACGAGCACGCGGTCGCCCGCGGCGCCAAGATCTATGCCGAAGTGCATGGTTTCGGGATGAGCGCAGATGCTTATCACATGACCTCGCCGCTGGAAGATGGTAGCGGCGGCAGCAAATCGGTAATCGCGGCGCTCAACAACGCTGGCCTGAATCCGGATCAGATTCAATACCTGAACGCGCACGGCACGTCGACCCCGCAAGGCGACGTGGCTGAAGTGATGGGCATCAAGCGCACCTTCGGCGACCATGCAAAGAACCTGGTAGTGAATTCGACCAAATCGATGACAGGCCATTTGCTGGGCGGCGCGGGCGGTCTGGAAGCGGTGTTTACGGTACTGGCGCTGCACCATCAGGTGTCGCCGCCGACCATCAACATCTTCAACCAGGATCCGGCTTGCGATCTCGACTTCTGTGCCAATACGGCGCGTGACATGAAGATCGATTATGCAGTGAAGAATTCGTTCGGCTTCGGCGGCACGAATGGCACGCTGATTTTCGGTAAAGCGAAATAAGCAGGAACTTTCAAGCGCTCGCTGCGGTCTAACCGTAGTGAGCGCTGATTCGGCGCCAACGCTCGTTGGCGCCTGAATTTGCCCGGCATGGTGCCGGCGCGCCTGATGTTATCCCTATTGAGTTGTGCCATGTCGATTGCGATATCGGCTGTCCTCTGCACGCCTGTCGGTTTGCGTTTGCTGCAAGCTGGCTATGGCCTGTGCGCCGTGCTGGCGGCATTTCCCCTGGCGGGCGGCCATGCGCTGGGCTGGCCTGCGGCGCTGGCCAGTGCGTCGGGCGGCGTGTTTTTGCTCGCCTTGCTGTCCTGCCGCAGAAAGCCGCTCACGCTTGATATTTCACCGGTCGGACAGATTCGGCTGGCGGAACATACAGAAAAGCGTGCAGAAGCGGGTGGAGAGCGGCGCGGTGTAGCGCGGCCCGCCGAGCTGCCGCTGCCCACGGCACCGCTGCGCCTGCTGCCCGGCTCCACGCTGTGGCCTTCGCTGCTGGTGCTGCGGCTGGCGGACGGGCAGGGGCGGGTCAGCGCGGTGCTGGTGCAGCGCGGACGCTTCGGCAGCGCTGCATTTCGCGAACTGGCCGTGGCGTGCCACGCCATCGCGGCGCGGGGAGGGGAGTCATAAAAAGTGCGGCGAACACTGAACTTCTTGCAGCGGGCCAACTCTATATCCATACGGGTGCCCGCACTGCATGCTACCAGGGACATTCGGCGTGAGTACTGAACGCGAAGGTGATCAATTACTGGTCGAGCGGGTCCAGGCTGGCGACAGGCGGGCATTCGACGTGCTGGTATCGAAGTACCAGCGGCGCCTGATGCGGCTGGTGTCGCGGCTCGTGCATGACCCTGCGGAGGCCGAGGATGTGGTGCAAGAAACCTTTATCAAGGCATACCGGGCGTTGCGGCATTTCCGCGGCGATGCCGCCTTTTATACCTGGCTGTACCGCATCGGCATCAATACGGCCAAGAATTATCTGCTTACGCAGGGCCGGCGTACGCCGACGTCCAGCGACACCGACGCCGGGCAGGCGGAGTCCTTTGATGACGGCAACCGGCTGCGCGACAACAATACGCCCGAGTCCGTACTGGCCAGCAAACAGATCGCCGCCACCGTCAATGCCGCCATGGATGTGCTGCCGATCGAATTGCGCACCGCCATCGTGCTGCGGGAAATCGAAGGGCTGAGCTATGAAGAAATCTCGGAAATCATGGCGTGTCCGATAGGCACTGTGCGCAGCCGCATCTTTCGTGCGCGCGAAGTGATTGCGGAAAAGCTCAAGCCCTTGCTGGACATGCCGATTGACAAACGCTGGTAATGCCACGACCATGCATTGTGGCAATAGGTAATACCTGGCGCCAGGGCGCGCCGACCTTCTTGACTTGCAGGACCCATGATGGACACATTTCCAGGATTGCACGAGCATATTTCGGCTTTGGCCGACGGTGAACTGCCGGCCGCCGAACTAGAACTGGCGTTTGCCGCGCTCGATACGGATACCGGACGGCAAGCCTGGCGCGCCTATGGGCTGATCGGCGAGGTGCTGCGCGCCGGGCAGGGCGCCGGTGCGCTGAGCGCCGGCTTTGGCGCCGCCCTGGCCAGCCGCCTGGCGGCCGAGGCGCCGATCACGGCCGACGATTTGCGGCCGGTGGCGCTGGCGCCGGTTGCCACGCCCGGCGCGGCCGAGCCGCTGGCGGCCGGACCGCTACCGCAGCCGTAATGCCGGCCCGGCACAGCAAGGCATGGCGCTCCGCCGCCTTACAGCTGGCTTAACGGTGGCCGCTCCCTCTTGACACCCGACTGGTGCACGATTGACACTATCAGCAAGCGATATCTTGCTTATGCGATATATTGTTGCATGGTTTGCCACGCGCGGCCTTCCTGCCACACGCGTTGCAGAACGCATCCGATCTCACGCAGGTGTCATGGCCAGAGGGCGTGCTGGCAGCAGCTTGATCCGACTCAACATTCGAAAAGATAACTCCATGAAAAAAAATATTTGTGCACCCAGCAAAACGTTTTCAGCGAAGACGCTTTCCGCTTTATGTCTGGGAACCGCCGGTGTCTTCTTTGCGCCCGCCATGCTGGGCCTCGCGCCGGCCCAGGCCGCCGTGCCGGCCGTGCGTTCGGTGCAGCTGCCTGATTTTGCCGACCTGGTCGATGCCGTCGGTCCGGCCGTGGTGAATATCCGCACTACCGAACGCCTGAAGATGGATGGCGGCACGGCCGGCGGCGCCGACGAGCAGGAAATGCAGGAATTCCTGCGCCGCTTCTTTGGCGGCGCCATGCCCACGCCGCGCCAGCAGGCGCCGCGCAGCCGCCGTGCGCCGCAGGAGCAGGAAGTGCAGCGCGGCGTCGGCTCCGGCTTTATCATTTCCGCCGATGGCTATGTGCTGAGCAATGCGCACGTGGTCGACGGCGCCGACGAAGTGTATGTAACGCTGACCGACAAGCGCGAATTCAAGGCCAAGGTGATCGGCGCCGATGCGCGCACCGACGTGGCGCTGCTGAAGATCGAAGGCACGAGCCTGCCGCGCGTGACCATCGGCGACTCGGAAAAGATCCGCGTCGGCGAATGGGTGATCGCCATCGGCTCGCCATTCAACCTGGAAAACACGGTCACGGCCGGCATTATCTCGGCCAAGTCGCGCGATACGGGCGACTACCTGCCGCTGATCCAGAGCGACGTGGCCGTCAATCCCGGCAACTCGGGCGGGCCTTTGATCAACCTGCGCGGCGAAGTGATCGGCATCAACTCGCAAATCGCCACGCTGTCCGGCGCCTATAACGGCATTTCGTTTGCCGTGCCCATCGACGAGGCCATGCGCGTCGGCGAGCAGCTGAAAAAGTCCGGCAAAGTCGTGCGGGGCCGCATCGGCGTGCAGATCGGCGAAGTGAGCAAGGAAGTGGCCGAGTCGCTGGGCTTGCCGAACGCCAAGGGCGCGCAGGTGTCGATGGTGGAGCCGGGCGGTCCGGCCGACAAGGCGGGCATCAAGCCGGGCGACATCATCCTGAAATTCAATGGCGCGCAGATCGAGCGCTCCTCCGACCTGCCGCGCCTGGTGGGCGGCTCGGCCGTCAACGGCAAGGCCAGCATTACCGTCTGGCGCAAGGGTGCGCAGCAGGAAGTGCCGGTCACCGTGGTCGAACTGGAAGGCGACAAGAGCGCCGGCAAGGCGCCTGCAAGGCAGCCGGAAGCGCAGGCCAGCAATGCGCTGGGCCTGAAGGTCAGCGACGTGCCGGCCGCCAAAAAGCAGGAACTGAAGATCGAGGCCGGCGTGCTGGTCGATGACGCCGACGGCGTGGCGGCGCTGGCCGGCCTGCAGCCTGGCGACGTGATCCTGCAACTGAATAACGTTGCCGTGCGCGACGCCAAGCAGTTCAATGGGCTGGTGGCCAAGCTCGATCCGAAGAAAACCTCGGCCGTGCTGGTGCGCCGTGGCGAGACGACGCAGTTCGTGTCGCTGCGCCCATCTGCCAAATAATTTTTAACCCGCACCCCGCCGAACACCGGGGTCGGACCCTGAGGGTCCGACCCCGGCTTTTGCGGTTGGGTTTGTCCAAACATGCACTTTACCCTCTATTCCCGCAGTTATTGCCACCTTTGCCAGGACATGTTCGACGCCCTGCAGCTGCTGCACACCCCTGAAAAACCGTTTACGGTCGAGGTGATCGATATCGATGAATCTGCCGATCCCACGCTGCTGGCGCGCTTCGACGAGCTGGTGCCGGTGCTGTTCGGCGACCTGGCGCAGCCCGAGCTGTGCCACTATTTTCTTGACGCGGCGGCAGTCCGGGCGCAACTGGCTTAATTTAAAAACAAGATTGGCCCTGCATTGCACCATTGCCGCGCCGGAAACAGGCGAAATTACATCGCCGCCCCGGCGCCATCCTCTGAAAGACGGGCTTTCTACCCTGAAATCCGGTAAAATGGGGAGGTCGAAAAAGCTACTGTCCGAGGCAGCAGCTTCTGTCGCTTCAAAAGCGCTCGCCTGGGCATGCAGATGTCCTGCTCGGAGCGCTTTTTTCATCATGAGCGGGGTGCCGGGTTTGGCCCTGTCTGGCCCGGACATGATCCCCTGATTCCTGTTTAAGCAGTGTCGTCACTCGCACATATATTAGTTAATGAACAACATACGCAACTTCTCCATCATCGCCCATATTGACCACGGTAAATCAACCCTGGCGGACCGCATCATTCAGTTATGCGGCGGCTTGTCCGACCGCGAGATGGAGGCGCAGGTGCTCGATTCCATGGATCTGGAGCGCGAACGCGGCATTACCATCAAGGCACAAACGGCGGCCCTGCACTACAAGGCGCGCGACGGCCAGATCTACAACCTGAACCTGATCGATACACCGGGCCACGTCGACTTCAGCTATGAAGTATCGCGCTCGCTGTCCGCCTGCGAAGGCGCGCTGCTGGTAGTCGACGCCTCGCAAGGCGTGGAAGCGCAAACGGTCGCCAACTGCTACACGGCGCTGGACCTGGGCGTGGAAGTGGTGCCGGTCCTGAACAAGATCGACTTGCCGAATGCCGATCCGCCGAACGCCATTGCCGAGATCGAAGACGTGATCGGCATCGACGCCGGCGACGCCGTGCATTGCTCGGCCAAGACCGGTTTCGGCGTGCTCGACGTGCTGGAGCAATTGATCGTCAAGGTGCCGCCACCGAAGGGCGACCCGGACGCACCGCTGCAGGCGCTGATCGTCGATTCCTGGTACGACGCCTATGTCGGCGTGGTGATGCTGGTGCGCGTGGTCAACGGCACCCTGAAACCGAAAGACAAGATCCGCCTGATGGCCACCGATTCCGTGCAGCTGGTGGAAGACATCGGCGTGTTCTCGCCCCGTTCGCAATCGCTGCCGCAGCTGTCCGCCGGGCAGGTGGGCTTCGTTATCGCCGGCATCAAGGAACTGAAGGCCGCCAAGGTGGGCGATACCGTCACCCTGGCCAGCCGTCCTGCCAGCGAGCCTTTGCCCGGTTTCAAGGAAGTGCAGCCGCAGGTGTTTGCCGGCCTGTTCCCGGTCGAGGCGAACCAGTACGATGCGCTGCGCGACTCGCTGGAAAAACTGAAACTCAATGACGCCGCGCTGATGTACGAGCCGGAAGTGTCGCAGGCGCTGGGCTTCGGCTTCCGCTGCGGCTTCCTGGGCCTGCTGCACATGGAAATCGTGCAGGAACGCCTGGAGCGCGAATTCGACATGGACCTGATCACCACGGCGCCAACCGTGGTGTACGAAGTGGTGCAGCGCGACGGCAGCCTGATCAACGTCGACAATCCGTCGAAGATGCCCGATCCGTCGCGCATCGAGGAAGTGCGCGAGCCGATCGTCACGGTCAACCTGTACATGCCGCAGGAATATGTCGGCTCGGTGATCACCCTGTGCATCGCCAAGCGCGGCATCCAGATGGACATGAGCTACCACGGCCGCCAGGTCAAGCTGATCTATGAAATGCCGATGGCCGAGATCGTGCTGGACTTCTTCGACCGCCTGAAATCGACGTCGCGCGGCTACGCCTCGATGGATTACGAGTTCAAGGAATACCGCGCGGCCGACGTGGTCAAGGTCGACATGCTGATCAACAGCGAAAAAGTCGATGCGCTGGCCATCATCGTGCACCGTTCGAACAGCCAGTACCGTGGCCGCCAGGTGGCCGCCAAGATGCGCGAACTGATCCCGCGCCAGATGTTCGACGTGGCGATCCAGGCCACCATCGGCGCCAACATCATTTCGCGTGAAAACGTGAAAGCGCTGCGCAAGAACGTGCTGGCCAAGTGCTATGGCGGCGATATCAGCCGCAAGAAAAAGCTGCTGGAAAAGCAAAAGGCGGGCAAGAAGCGCATGAAACAAGTGGGTTCCGTGGAGATTCCACAAGAAGCCTTCCTGGCAATCTTACAAGTGGACGGTTAATACATGAACCTGCAAGTGATTTTAGGAAATTTCGCGCTGATCCTGTTCGTGCTGATGGTGATCACGGGCTTTATCTGGTGCCTCGACGTGTTCTACCTGTCGAAACAGCGCCGCAAGGCGGCCGACCGCGCGCTGGCCGAATTCGATGCGCGCCAGGCCAAGCTGGCCACCGAAGGCATCAAGGCCGAGCATGGCGGCAGCCGCGCCACGATCGAAGCGGCGCTGCTGCGCCAGCCGACCTGGGTCGAGTATTCGGGCAGCTTCTTCCCCGTCATCGCGCTGGTGTTCTGCCTGCGCTCGTTCCTGTACGAGCCGTTCAAGATCCCATCGAGCTCGATGGTGCCGACCTTGCTGGTGGGCGACCTGATTCTGGTAAACAAGTTCACCTACGGCATTCGTTTGCCAATCGTCAACAAGCGCATCATCGAGGTCAATGACCCGCAGCGCGGCGACGTGATGGTGTTCAAATATCCGAAGGACATGAGCCAGGATTACATCAAGCGCGTGATCGGCGTGCCCGGTGATAAAATCACCTATGACAACAAGCGCCTGACCGTCAACGGCAAGCCGGTCGACTATACGCCGCTCGACGATTATCTCGACGACGAAAGCACCGTGTACCACAAGCAGCTGGAAGAAAACCTGACGGGCGTGAGCCACCGCATCCTCAATGACGACCCGGCGCCGACCCTGAACCTGGGCCAGGTCAACGATTTCCCGCACAAGGATGCGTGCGACTACAACGAAGACGGTTTCACTTGTGTGGTGCCGGCAGGAAATTATTTCATGATGGGCGACAACCGCGACAACAGCGCGGACAGCCGCTACTGGGGTTTCGTGCCGAACGAAAATATCGTCGGCAAGGCTTTCCTGGTATGGATGAATTTCAGTAACTTGAAACGCGTAGGCGGCATCCACTAAGCCGCTGTCGTTCCGCGAGGAACCACCCCTGCATGCCGCGCGCCCGACACCCGCGCCGGCATGCCGACTCAATCAGATGACACAGAACCAACAATGAATCTTCAGCTATTGCAAACCCGTCTAGGCTATACGTTCCAGGATGCTGGCCTGTTGCAGCAAGCCTTGACGCATCGTAGCCACAGCAGTTTGCATAATGAGCGGCTGGAATTTCTGGGCGACTCCATTTTGAACTGCGTGGTGGCGTCCATCCTGTACGAACGCTTCAATGCGATCGACGAGGGCGACCTGTCGCGCCTGCGCGCCAACCTGGTCAAGCAGCAGTCGCTGTATGAAATCGCACAGAAGCTGGAGCTGTCGCAGTTCCTGCGCCTGGGCGAAGGCGAACTGAAGTCGGGCGGTTTCCGCCGTCCGTCGATCCTGGCCGACACGCTCGAAGCGTTGCTGGGCGCGATCTTCCTCGACACGGGCTTTGATGCGGCGCGCGACGTGATCCGCGCCTTTTATATTCCCATCCTCGATTCGGTCGATCCGCAAACGCTGGGCAAGGATGCCAAGACCCTGCTGCAGGAATTCTTGCAAAGCAAAAAAATCTCGCTGCCACAATACAATGTGGTGGCCACGCACGGCGCCGCCCACAGCCAGGAATTCGAGATCGAATGCCTGGTGCCCAAATTGAATATCCAGGTCTACGGTCGTGGCGGAAGCCGCCGCGCCGGTGAGCAAGCCGCCGCCAAACTGGCGCTGGAAGTGGCAGAGCAGGCACTGCTGAAGTCGCCTGCCGCCAGCCGCAAGCCCAAACCGCGCGCCGCCCAGCTCAAGCTGGCCGGCATTGCCACCATCCAGAGCGACGACGCCGCCGTTGCCGCTCACACTCAACAGAAATCGACACTCGCATGACAGCCACCAAAATGCCCGACACCTTCCGCTGCGGCTATATCGCCATCGTGGGCCGCCCGAACGTGGGCAAATCGACCCTGATGAACGTGCTGATCGGCGCGAAGGTCAGCATCACTTCGCGCAAGGCGCAAACCACGCGCCATCGCATCACCGGCATCCAGACCGTGCCCGACGCGCAGTTCATCTATGTCGACACGCCCGGCTTCCAGACGCGCCACTCGAACGCGCTGAACAAGACGCTCAACAAGACCGTCACCAACACGCTGATTTCGTCGGACGTGATCCTGTACGTGATCGAGGCGGGTACGTTCGGCCCGGCCGACCAGCAGGTGATGGATTTGCTGCCGAAAGAAGTGCCGTGCATCCTGGTGATCAACAAGTCGGACCGCGTCAAGGACAAGGCCGTGCTGCTGCCGTTCGCGCAGAAAGTGGCGGCCATGCGCGATTTCGCCGCCATCGTGCCGGTTTCGGCCAAGCTGCATTTCCAGCTCGAAGGCCTGCAGAACGAGATCAAGCGTTTCTTGCCGGAAAACCAGCCGATCTTCGGACCGGACGACATCACCGACCGCAGCGAGAAATTCCTCGCCTCGGAAATCGTGCGCGAAAAACTGTTCCGCTTTGTCGGCGACGAACTGCCGTACACCAGCACCGTGCTGATCGAAAAATTCGAGCAGGAAGGCGACTTGCGCCGCGTGTTTGCCGCCATTTTGGTCGAGCGCGATACGCATAAATCCATGATCATCGGCAACAAGGGCGCGCGCCTGAAAGAAGTGTCGACCCAGGCCCGCCTGGACATGGAAAAACTGTTCGGCGGCCCCGTGTACCTGGAAATCTGGGTCAAGGTCAAATCGGGCTGGGCCGACAACGAAGCCGGCCTGCGCGCCTACGGCTACGAGTAAGCCCACGCCAGCGGATGACGCCACACGCATGAGCATCGTCACGCCAGCGCTGCCCGGCGGCGCGCCTGCTGCCAGCGTCGTCCCGGCACCCGCGGTGCAAAGCGCCGCCGTGCCATCCCCGCCCGCGCCGCGGCGCACCGCCAGCCGCCCGCCCGGGCGCGATGGCCGCGTTACGGGCCAGCCAGCCTTCGTGCTGCACAGCTATCCCCACAAGGAAACCAGCCTGATCATCGACGTGCTGACGCGCGACTATGGCCGCATCGCGCTTGTCGCCAAGGGCGCCAAGCGGCCCCATTCGCAGCTGCGCGGCGTGCTGCAGACTTTCCAGCCCCTGCAGGCGGGCTGGACCGGCAAGTCCGAACTGCGCATCCTGACGGGCGCCGAATGGGTGGGCGGCATGCTGCCGCTGGAAAAGACCGCCTTGCTGTGCGGCTTCTACCTGAACGAGCTGCTGGTCAGATTGCTGGCGCGCGACGATCCCCATCCCGTGCTGTTCGACCACTACGTTGCCACCTTGAATCAACTGGCGCACAATGAGCCGGCGCCCATCGTGCTGCGCAAGTTCGAGCGCGCGCTGCTGAAGGAAACGGGCGTGGCGGCCGATCTCGCGCGCTGCACCGGCACGCGCCAGGCGGTGCAGGCAGGGCAGGTGTATGTGGTCGACCCCGAGCGCGGACCGCGTCCGGCGCAGGCCGGCGACGCCTGGCCGCGCATTACCGGCAAGACCCTGCTCGACATGGAATGCGAAGACTATGGCGACGTGGCGACGCAGGCGCAAAGCAAGCTGCTGATGCGTTTCCTGCTGGCCCACCAGCTCGGCGGCGCGACCCTGAACACGCGCCAGATGCTGATCGATTTGATGCAGTTGTAATGTTCAACCTATACAGTTATTACGGAAAATTACCATGAGCTTTTTGCAGCCAGCCGGCCCCGTCATCGACCTGGGCGTCAATATCGACCATGTGGCCACCTTGCGCAATGCGCGCGGCACCCAGTATCCTGACCCGATCCGCGCGGCCCTGCTGGCCGAACAGGCCGGCGCCGATTGCATCACTCTGCATTTGCGTGAAGACCGCCGCCATATCAAGGATGCCGACGTGATCGCCATCGCGCCGCAGCTGCTCACGCGCATGAACCTGGAAGCGGCGGTCACCGCGGAAATGATCGACTTTGCCTGCCGCATCAAGCCTTCCGATGTCTGCCTGGTGCCGGAAAAACGCACCGAAGTGACCACCGAAGGCGGCCTCGACGTGGTGCGCTACTACAAGGAAGTGTCGGCAGCCGTGAAACAACTGCAGGGCGAGGGCATCCGCGTCAGCCTGTTCATCGATGCGGACGAGCAGCAGATCTCCGCCGCTGCCGAGATGGGGGCGCCGGTGATCGAACTGCACACGGGCCGCTATGCCGATACCGAAGGCGCCGAACAGCTGGCCGAACTGGAGCGAATCAAGGCCGGCGTGCTGTTTGGCGCCAGCCGTGGCTTGAAGGTCAATGCGGGCCACGGCTTGCATTACACCAATGTGCAGGCGATCGCCGCGATTCCCGATATTGCCGAACTCAATATCGGCCACGCCATCGTCGCCCATGCCGTATTTGTCGGCTGGGAAAACGCGGTGCGCGAAATGAAGGCCATCATGGTCGCCACGCGCGTCGGTCATCGGGCAGGCAAATGATGATTTACGGCATCGGCACCGATATCTGCAAGATCCCGCGCATCGAAGCGGCGCTTGCGCGCCATGGCGAGCGGTTTGCGCAAAAGATCCTGGGGCCGCAGGAGCTGGAAAAGTTCCGCGCCCGCAGCGCCAAGAACGCCGTGCGCGGCGTGCGCTTCCTGGCCACCCGTTTTGCGGCCAAGGAGGCTTTCTCAAAGGCGATCGGCCTGGGACTGCGCATGCCGATGACCTGGCCTGCCGCACAGATGCTCAATCATCCGAGCGGCAAGCCGATGATCGTCTGCAGCGGCGTGCTGGCGCAGTTCATGGAACAGCATCGCCTCAGTGCGCAGGTGACCATCAGCGATGAGGAAGAGTACGCCGTCGCTTTCGTGATTGTGGAACAATCGCCAGCTAGCGAATAACCGAGCCAGCAATGACCGAAGCAATACCCGATCTGAACACCGTCGTCCCCGCACCCGATCCGCGCGCGCAAGTGCTGGCGACCGTGGCCAAACTGCCGAACCTGCCTGGCGTATATCGCTACTTCGACGCAAATGACAAGGTGCTGTACGTGGGCAAGGCGCGCGACCTGAAAAAGCGCGTGTCGAGCTATTTCCAGAAAAACCTGGCCAGCCCGCGCATCGCCATGATGGTCGAACGCATCGCGCGCCTGGAAACCACCGTCACGCACAGCGAAGCGGAAGCGCTGATCCTGGAAAACAACCTGATCAAGGCGCTGCAGCCGCGCTACAACATCCTGTTTCGCGACGACAAGTCCTATCCCTACCTGAAGATCACCGGTGGCGACGCGCCGCGCATGGTGTATTACCGTGGCTCGGTGGACAAGAAGAACCAGTATTTCGGGCCGTTTCCCAGCTCGTGGGCGGTCAAGGAATCGATGCAGATCCTGCAGAAGGTGTTCCTGATCCGCACCTGCGAAGACAGCGTGTACGCCAACCGCACGCGGCCTTGCCTGCTGCACCAGATCGGCCGCTGCAGCGCGCCGTGCGTGAACCTGATCAGCAAGGAAGACTACAAGCACGATGTCGAGAACGCGGCGCGCTTCCTGCGCGGCCGGCAAAGCGAAGTGATGGCCGACCTGGAAAAGAAAATGCACGCCTATGCGGCCGACCTGAAATTCGAGCAGGCGGTGGTGGTGCGCAACCAGATCGCCTCGCTGTCGCGCGTGCTGCACCAGCAGAGCATGGAAACCACGGGCGACGCCGATGTCGACATCATCGCCGTGCTGGTGCAGGGCGGCCGCGCCTGCGTCAACCTGGCAATGGTGCGCGGCGGGCGCCACCTGGGCGACCGCGCCTATTTCCCGAGCCAGCTCAGCGATGCGGCGGCAATCGCCGAGGAACCGATCGAGGTCGAAGTGCTGGCTGCTTTCCTGGCCCAGCACTACACGGAAAAATTCATTCCCGGCACCCTGATCCTGAATGTCGAATTCGACCAGCCGGCGCTGATGGTGGCGCTGATGGAACAGTGCGGCCACCGCATCAACCTGATCTTCCAGCCGCAGGGGCAGCGCCGCCAGTGGCTGGAGCTGGCCCAGAAGGGCGCCGAGATTTCGCTGGCGCGCCTGCTGTCCGAGCAGGGCTCGCAGCAGTCGCGCACGCGCGCGCTGGCCGACGCGCTGCGCCTCGAAGCGGAAGACCTCGACACCATTCGCGTCGAATGTTTCGACATCAGCCATACCCAGGGCGAAGCGACGCAGGCCTCGTGCGTGGTATTCCATCACCATGCGATGCAGAACGGCGAATACCGCCGCTACAACATCAACGACATCACGCCCGGCGACGATTATGCGGCGATGCGGCAGGTGCTGATGCGCCGCTATGAAAAGGTGGCCAATGGCGACGGCGTGATGCCGGACGTGGTGCTGATCGACGGCGGCAAGGGGCAGATCGAAATGGCGCGCCAGGTGTTTGCCGAGCTCGGTCTCGATATCAGCCTGATCGTCGGCGTGGCGAAAGGCGAGGGCAGGCGCGTGGGCCTGGAAACGCTGCTGTTCGTCGATGGCCGTCCGGCGCAGGAGTTGGGCAAGGAATCGGCGGCGCTGATGCTGATCGCGCAGATCCGCGACGAGGCGCACCGCTTTGCCATCACCGGCATGCGCGCCAAGCGTGCCAAGACGCGCCAGACGTCGAGGCTGGAAGAGATCGAAGGCATCGGCGCCAAGCGCCGCCAGAAACTGCTGTCGCGCTTTGGCGGCCTGCGCGGCGTGGTCGACGCCAGCGTGGAAGACCTGATGTCGGTGGAGGGGATTTCGACCCAGCTGGCGGAAGAGATCTACAAGCAGCTGCACTAGTATTTGCGGCCTGGTGCGGCAGCGCCGTAACCGGACTAGGCTAATACCCGCGTGCCATGTAGACTAGTGGCGCTTTGTTTAATTTACCCGTCGGCCGATTGCTTCCCTATGCCTTTTAATATTCCCATTCTCCTGACGTGGCTGCGCGTGGCCCTGATCCCGCTGGTCGTCGGCGTGTTCTACCTGCCGCCGTCGATGCTGCTGCATGGCGACCAGAACCTGGTTGCCACACTGGTCTTTATTGTTGCGGCCGTGACCGACTGGTTCGACGGCTTCCTGGCCCGCCGCTGGAACCAGACCTCCGCCTTTGGCGCGTTTCTCGATCCGGTGGCCGACAAGCTGATGGTGGCCGGCGCCCTGCTGGTGCTGGTGCAGCTCGACCGCGTCAATGCCGTGCTGGCGTTTATCATTATCGGCCGCGAGATCACGATTTCGGCCCTGCGCGAATGGATGGCGCAGATCGGCGCGTCGAAATCGGTGGCCGTCAGTTCGATCGGCAAGATCAAGACGGCGGCGCAGATGACGGCGATTCCACTGCTGCTGTACCACGAGGTGATCTTTGGCGCGATCGACACCCATGTCTGGGGCGAAAAGCTGATGTGGATCGCCTGCGTGCTGACGGTGTGGTCGATGTTTTATTATCTGCGCCTGGCGTGGCCTTTGATCAAGGAAAAGGCGGGCAATCTGCATTGAGCCGGGTAGTCGTAGTCAAGGGCATGAATGGCGGGCCGCAGGCGCGGGCCTGAGAAAATGCCGATGGCAGCGTTGCAACTCCTTGTCGTACTGACGTACTGCCTGCGTCGCTGCGCCTTGCCCTCGACATTTTTCAAACCCGCTTGGCCCGGAATGCCTTTGCCGGAGCTGGCGGTCTCAATCGGTTCTGTCGGCATGCTTGCGCTGTCAGGAGCGGACTTGAAGTGCAGGGGTAAAATCCCATTGACAGCCTCTGTAATCCCTCTATAATGCTGGCCTGTTGTTGATGACGCGGGAGTAGCTCAGTTGGTAGAGCGCAACCTTGCCAAGGTTGAGGTCGAGAGTT